>NZ_AAEW02000005.1 GCF_000167355.1 Desulfuromonas acetoxidans DSM 684 | reverse complement strand
GGCGAGATCGATACTATTCGCTCGCGCAGACAGCTGCAGATGGAGCATGTTCGTCTGGAACTGGAAGAAAAGCTAGCCACGGTTCAACGTCTTGAGGCGTCATTGGAACGCCTGAATGTCTCTCGTCTTGAAAAGCAGCATTCTCTGGTCAGTTCCCTTTTTGAAGCCAGTTGGGTGCACGGTGCGGGGGGCTACCTCCTGGTCAATCGGGCTGATCAAATTGTTTACGATGATTGCCCATCCGAGTATCCGCATACTTCTGGAGAAGAGGGCAAAGGGGAGCTGTTACATCAGGTTTTGCAACCTGTCATCCAGGCCAGTTTTTCACAACCGGATAAAATCACTTGGCATGAATCCACTCTCGTTTTGTCCGATGGCCGGAATCATCGCTTCCTCAGTGGTGTAACCTGTCTGAAACGACTGGACTGTGTCTTTGTCGTCACGATGGATCTTGAAGATGCGACGAAACGTGTTCAGCGTGATGTTGTCGAGTTACTCTCTGTGGAACGATTTGGACATGATGATTACGGGTACTATTTTATTGTCGGTCCACAGGATCAACTGCTTCTTAATGCGTCCCATCACCCTGCCTACCATGAAGATCTTTCACCTTTGGCCGATGTCAATGACAATAAAACACTTTTCCGTCAGTTGAAAAATATCTCCCGTCACAGTGGCCAGTCATTTTATCGTTACGATTACATCAATCCGAATCGGGATAACTGCACTGAGGAAAAGCTGTCTTATCTTATATTTTACCCGCCTTGGAACTGGACCATTGGTGCCGGTTTTTATTTGAACGAACATAAACTGGAACTTGAAAAAAGCATTGCTCAAGCTAATCAGGCTTCACGAGATAAAATCAACCGCGGGCTGTTGTTGTTGATACTCAACCTGTTGTTCGGTCTGAGTGTCGCTCTTTATGTCAATCGTCATATTCACCGGCTTGACCGCAATCGTCAGGCCCATATGCATGAGCTGGAACAATATAAGAAGTTGTTGGATTTATCGTGCATGGTGTCCAAGGGGGATTTAACCGGTCACATCACCTATACCAACGAATCCTTCCAACGTGTCACCGGTTATACAGCGGATGAGATGCTTGGCAAGCCTCATAATTTGTTTCGTCATCCCAGTACACCCAAAAAGGTATTTAAGGAGCTGTGGGATACCATTCAAGCTGGGATGGTGTGGCGCGGGTCATCTAAAAATCTTGGTAAAAATAACAAGCCGTTTTATACCCAACAGGTGATCATGCCGATTACCGATGATAACGGAAATATCCTCGAATACATCGCTGCGCGTTATGACATTACTGAATTGCTGGAAAAACGTGAACAGTTGCAACTGGCGTTCTCCACTGACACCGTGACGGCACTGGGAAGTCGCTTTAAGTTGTTGCGTGATATTGAACGGGGGCCGGCGGATCAATGTCTGGCTCTGATAGATATGGTGAGTTTTCATGGGGTCAATAAACTTTATGGCACTGAAACCGGAGATATGATTCTCAAGTATATTGGCGAGTCTTTGTCCTTGTTTTATGGTGGCACCAAGACCACTTTGTATCGGCTTAATGCAGATATTTTTGCGGTCCTTTCTCCGCGGGTTGAAAATTTTTCTTCCACCATGGACGCGTTTCTCGATCAGTTTTCTCAAAAGAAATTCTGTCTCGAAGATACCATGAATACGGAGATTCCCATTACCCTGACGGTTGGAATTGCCTGTCGTCAGGAGAACCTGCTGACGTGTGCTGACAGTGCACTTAAAGAAGCCAAACGCCAGAACCTACGCTTGATGATCTACAATCAGGATTTGGCCGACAGTGATGAATACAAGCAGAAAATGTATTGGATTGATACGGTTCAGCAGGCGATGACCGAAGGGCGACTCGTGGCCTACTATCAGCCGATCATTGATTTGAGCACTGGTCAGATCTGTAAATTCGAAACTCTGATGCGTCTTCTCGATAAGGACGGCACTCCAGTGCCGCCTGGACTTTTCTTGCCTGTACTCAAGCAGACTCAGTTTTACGCTTATATGACCCATGCCATGATTGAACAGGCATGTGCCTTTTTTAAGGACAAAGTCTGTCATTTTTCCATCAATTTCACGGTGGATGATCTGCTGCGTAAGGAAACGGTTCAGCTCATCGTGGATACGGCATTGCGTTATGATGTGATTGACCGCTTGGTGCTGGAAGTGGTGGAAACAGAGAATATCCAGAACTATGATCAGGCTCTGGAGACCATCCGTTATCTGAAAGAATTGGGGTGTCAGATCTCTATAGATGATTTTGGCAGCGGTTATTCCAACTTCAGTTATCTCACGCAGGTGAGTGCCGATGTGATCAAAATTGACGGCTCGCTGGTTCAGGCGATCAATCAGGATGAAAGAACCCGTGAGTTGATCTCTTCAATTGTCCAGTTTGCCCATCGCTCTGATATGAAAGTTGTGGCGGAATTTATCGACAGCGCAGAAATTCTTCAGTCGGTCAAAGAGATCGGCTGCGATATGGGGCAGGGCTATCATTTCAGCCCTCCTGTACCGGCCAGTGAGATCCCCCCCTGTTCCAGACATACCTAACAAGCTGATGAAAAACAGTCTGTCGAGTTTATGGATGGGCAACTGAAAAACGGGTTTTTAACATCACGTGATTGCCCTTAGCAGTTAATGCCATTCGTTGATTCTGGCTACTTGTCCGTTGGTTTCGTTACGCTTCCTGAGCTTACCTGCAAGCTAAGACTTCAGAATGATCTGAACAATTAATCGTTCAAGATATTTGGCAGTTTTTCTTTCCAAAGTGACAGCTCGTGTCCTGCTAAAGATGTTTTTTGTCCGGATCACGACCTCCCCAGACCGGATCATAGGAAAATTGCTCACGCAAGCGTTCTTCCGGGTTTTGCACCATAAATTCTTCATGACTAAATGAGAAACGGTACGTTGAACAGTAATCCATCAGACACTGATAGGCTTCGTTGATGTTGCGAATCGCTTCTGAATCGTCACCTCCGGCATCAGGATGATGTTTTTTAACCAGAGCTTTATGCCGCAATTTGATCTCTTTGAGGCTGGCGCGGTCCTGAATGGCAAACAGTTCCAAGGCGTTTTTCAACTGATGATAATTCATATGATCCTCTGGGAATGATTCCTGTTCTTGACTTAACATAAGACAATGATAATGTTGACGCTATATCCCTGTTTGTCTCATCGGAATTATGGTGTTGTCAACACAGACTCCAGCCAGCTTCAGTGTAACGTATTATTTCCGTCGTCGAAATTCACCCAGTTCTTCTATTTTTATGGAGGCGTTATGTCGCTACAGGTTGCACCCCATACCCTCACCGTTTCGGGTCAGGATTACCAGTACTACAGTCTTCCTCATGCCGCATCATCTTTATCCGCCAATCTGGATCGTTTACCGAAAACGATCAAAATTCTTTTGGAAAACCTGTTACGTTTTTCCGAGCCGCAAGCCGATATTATGGCCCTGGCTGAATGGAAACCCCAGTCAGAGCGGATGGAGATCGCCTGGCGACCGACACGAGTGCTCATGCAGGATTTTACCGGAGTGCCGGCTATTGTCGATCTGGCGGCGATGCGCGATGCGGTGGCATCACATGGTGCAGACCCTTCAGTGGTTAATCCTCAGATTCCTGTGGATCTGGTTATCGACCATTCCGTTACCGTCGAACGCTTTGGCGATGATCAGGCCTTTGCCGATAACGTGGCCATTGAGATGGAGCGCAATCGCGAACGTTACCGGTTTCTGCACTGGGGGCAGCAGGCCTTTGAAAATTTCCGGGTAGTTCCTCCGGGGACCGGCATCTGTCATCAGGTCAACCTCGAATATCTGGCCAGTGTTGTTCATAACCAACAGGCCGATGGTTCTACCATGTTATCTCCGGATACCCTGGTGGGAACCGATAGTCACACCACCATGATTAATGGTCTTGCCGTGCTCGGCTGGGGCGTTGGTGGTATTGAAGCGGAAGCGGCGATGCTGGGGCAGCCGATCTCTATGTTGATTCCCGATGTGATCGGTTTTCACCTTCACGGAAGCCTCGGTGAGGGCATAACAGCCACTGACCTTGTCCTGACCGTCACTCAGATGTTGCGCCAAAAAGGTGTGGTTGGAAAGTTTGTAGAATTCTTTGGTGAGGGGCTTGATGTACTGCCACTGGCTGATCGTGCGACCATCGCCAATATGGCACCGGAATATGGCGCGACTTGTGGCTTCTTTCCGGTGGATCAATTAACCCTGAATTATCTGAAACTCAGTGGTCGATCTGAGCAGCAGGTGGCGGTTGTTGAAGCCTATTGCAAGGCACAGGGGCTATGGCGGGATTCCTCGGTTGCCGATCCTGAGTTTACTGATGTGCTTGATCTCGATCTGGCCACGGTACAATCCAGTCTGGCTGGTCCGAAACGCCCTCAAGATCGGGTTGCCATGGTTGACGTGGGACGGGTGTTTGGGGAAGTAATGGTTGCCGATCAACCTGATGTTGATCAAGATGCTCGTGCTGATGTTGCCGGGGCAGAGTATTCCTTGACGCATGGTGATGTCGTGATTGCCGCCATCACATCCTGTACCAATACCTCCAATCCGGCGGTGATGCTGTGTGCCGGATTGTTGGCTAAGAAGGCCAACGAGCTGGGGTTGAAAACCAAACCATGGGTGAAGACATCACTGGCTCCCGGGTCCAAGGTGGTCAGCGACTATTTGAACAAATCAGGTGTGCAAACGCATCTCGATGCTTTAGGGTTCAATCTTGTTGGTTATGGTTGTACCACCTGTATCGGCAATTCCGGGCCATTGCCGGAGCTGATCGGCGCTGCCATTGAACAAGGGGATCTCAACGTGTGCTCCGTGTTGTCTGGAAACCGCAACTTTGAAGGACGGATCCACCCGTTGACAAAATCCAACTGGTTGGCTTCACCGCCACTTGTTGTCGCTTATGCCCTGGCTGGAACCATGCGTATTGATCTATCCCGAGAGCCGCTTGGTGAAGATGTTTCCGGTAATCCGGTTTATCTCAAAGATATCTGGCCCTCAACGACGGAAGTTGCCGCAGCCGTTTCTTTGGTCAGTGGTGATATGTTCCAAACCCAATATGCCGATGTGTTTAGTGGCGATGAACAGTGGCAAAACATGGATGTTGCAGATAGTCAGCTTTATCCCTGGGATGAGGATTCAACCTACATCCGATTGCCGACCTTTTTCACTTTACCCAATAATCAGGACGATATTGAATCGGCATCGATCCTGGCCAAATTAGGCAACTCCATTACTACAGACCATATCTCACCGGCCGGAGCAATTGCTGCCAACAGCCCTGCCGCCGATTATCTGCGTTCCCACGGCGTTGAACCTGAAGATTTCAACTCCTATGGTTCACGGCGTGGCAATCATGAAGTGATGATGCGCGGGACCTTTGCCAATATTCGCATTCGTAATGAAATGGTGCCGGATGTTGTTGGTGGATATACCCGCGATCTTCTTGATGATGAAATTAAACCCATTTTTACTGCTGCGATGGATTACCAACAGAAGGGAATCCCGTTGGTCGTGGTGGCCGGTAAAGAGTATGGCACCGGGTCCAGTCGTGACTGGGCGGCTAAAGGCACCTTGCTGCAAGGGGTGAGGGCGGTGATTGCCGAGAGCTTTGAGCGAATTCATCGTTCCAATCTTCTTGGAATGGGGGTGCTGCCTTTGCAGTTTGCCGCTGGGCAAAACCGTGAATCTCTAGGATTGACTGGTAAGGAGAAGATCACCATCCGTGGTTTGGGCGAACAGCTCAGTGCCAAATGCAGCCTGACCATGGAGATCGTCTATGATGATGGCCGCCAGGGGCAAGCGGAGCTGTTGTGCCGCCTGGATACCGAAGAGGAGCTTAAAGCCTATCGCAGTGGCGGTATTCTGCGCTATGTGCTGAATCAGTTGGTCGCAGAGTAAGCTTTTTTGCGTTGTTGATACAGAGACAAGGCCCTGCAGAATTTTCTGCAGGGCCTCTTTCGTTGTGCCGCGTTGGCAATGGTTAGAAGTGGTTTTTGATCACCACCTCGTCAAGTGCCAGTTGCCCCGGGCGCGGCCACGGTGGCTGAGTTTGCTTGCCAATAGCGACAAACATGGTGATGACATGATCGTCGGGCAGGTTGATCAGTTTGCCGACCGCATCAAAATCAAATCCGTCCATTGGACACGAGTCGTACCCCAATCCCTGAGCAGCCAGCATCAATGTCTGGGCGGCGAGGCCACACGAACGCATGGCTTCATCGCGTTGGACACTCTCTTTGCCGCGGTAGTAGTTGTCGATGGCCGGAAGGATAAACTCTTGGGCCTCTTTGGTGGCATCGCGCCAATAGCGCTGTGGTTCTTTTTCCCAGGCTTTGAGGTCAGCACACAGAATAACCAACAGTGAGGCATCCGTCACCTGGGCTTGTCCCCAGGCCGCCTCGCGGATCTTCTGACGCAAGGCTGGATCTTCGACGACGATAAATCGCCAATTCTGAATATTGAACGCTGTTGGCGAGAGTACGGCTGCCGAGAGCAGGCGTTGTTTCTCCTCCTCGGACATCGAATGTTGTGGGTCAAAATGTTTGACGGCACGACGTGCCGCGATACTTTCAAAGATCTCCATGGGTGAGTCCTTTCAGATCAAAGTTCAACATGTATTCTCAGTGAAGTGTATCAAGCGCCTCTATTTGATCAAATACTCTTTAAGGCAATCCTGCTTGGAACCATTCTCCCCCTCTCATAACACGGATGATTTTCTGAGTAAATATTGATAGCTGGTAGAAAATGAGATATGTTGTCTTTATGGTGTTGTATACGGCATCGTAAAAACCGCTGGTGCCGTGATGTGTATTCTGTTGCAATGGGGAGAGAAATCATGATCATCGAAATCAGCAATACCACATTAACACGGCTGGTCAACTATGAAACCGTTACCCGCAAGAGTTATCAGGAAGCACAGAATCGTCAGTGGCGGATCATGACACTGGATGTGATGCAGGAGTGTGAACGCCTGTGTCAACGGATGCGTCATGTGACTCAAGTTGCGGCATACTCCCTCTATCTGTATAAATTGCAGAACGGTCTGTCACCGCGTCGTTCCATCTATGCCGAGCCTGCGATCAGTCAGGGGCTGGTGGGCCTGATGGAAGAACTTAACATCCCGGTGAGGATGATTCCCGATAACTGTGAGGCGCAAATGGCTTCGTGCTGAAGAGTAGGCTAACATCGGTTTGACACTAAGGAGGAACGACGCTATGTTTGAGCCATCATTCACGCGTGTTCCTCCTTTTTTATTTCTGTACAGGAGCTGAGTTTCGGTGAGGTGCAAATCCGCTCTGCTGTCACTGATGTTTCCCGGGATACTGGTTGCTTTGCCTGTTCTGGGGGGCTGGCTGTGGGCTCCACAATCACATGTTCTGACAACCCTGTTGCCGACCATTGCAGCCTTATTGATAGTTGCGGCATTGTTGGTGAGTTGGCGTTTCTCCTGCTCACGGCTGGTGTTGCTGTGTGTGCTGCTTGTTGTCCATGAATGTGTTCTGAGCGGGTTTATTGATTTATTTCCGGCGTGGCAACTGCTTCTGCCGGTCAATCTGTTGCTTTTGTCAGTGGTCGGAGAACGGCCGGTTGTTTCCCTGGCAATGTTGTATCGTCTTGGCTTGATCGTGATGCAGCCTGTCGTGCTGTTTGTTTTGGCGACCACCCTGGCTGAAGAGTACCAACGGCTGGTCGCGTTACACTGGTCCTTTTCTACTCCCTTTGTTCCTTTTTCCCTTAATCTCTCTCTGTACGAAATCATCGTTACACTGGTCGCGTTGGCCCTGCTACTCAGAGTGGTGTGGCGGCCCAGCATGGAATCAAGCGTGCTGTTGTGGGCACTGCTGTTGATTTGCACGGCTCAACTTTCTGATGTCCAGGCTCGGGTTCCTGTTGTCGTGTTGCATGGGCTTTTGATCCTGATTGTGCTGGTCAGTGTTTTTGAACGCTCTTATACACTGGCTTTTCGTGATGAACTGACTGGTTTACCGAGTCGCCGGGCATTTCTCGATTTCGTCAATCGGCGCTCATCCGGTTACAGCCTTGCCATTGTCGATATTGATCATTTTAAAAAGGTCAATGATACCCACGGCCACGATGTTGGTGATCAGGTTCTCAAGCGGGTTGCTGGGCGATTGGCTGCTGTGTCCAATGGCGGAAAAGCCTTTCGCTATGGTGGTGAAGAGTTTGTCGTATTGTTTTATCGTCGCGATGTCGAGAGAGTTAACGACGCGCTGGATCTGTTGCGCCAATCCATTGCTGACACGCCTTTTGTCCTGCGCCAGAAACCACGACCGGAAAAAAGACCACGTCGCGTTGTTGCGACAAAAGATCGACAACCATCACTGCGTGTTACGGTAAGTATTGGCGTATCGCATTGGCACAAGGGGGCTGATCTGGATGGCGTGATTAAGAGGGCGGATCAGGCGTTGTACAAAGCGAAAAAAACAGGACGTAACCGGGTGGTGAAGGGATGAGTGTCGACAATGATGCCGATGTCCGTTGTTTCATTGCTGTGGATATTCCAGCACGACAACAGCAGGAGTTGTGGCGCCAGTGTCGGCTGTGGCGGCAGCGATTCGATGCATTTCGCTGGGGAAACCCGAGTCAATACCATCTGACTGTGGCGTTTCTTGGTAATCAGCCGCAGACTCTTTTGGCCACACTTGCTGAACAACTGGCACCAGTGGTTGCCAGACTTGCAGCCTCTGGTGTTGTTGCTGATCAATTAGAGCTTTTCCCCGCTCGCCGACCCCATGTGGTGGCCGCGCGACTCGTGCCAACTGCAGCTCTGAATCGGTTGTATCGGCGGGTCAATGAGGTTTGTACCGCGTGCGGTATTGAAGTGCCGCAGCCGTCGCGCTCTTTTCATCCCCATATCACCGTAGCGCGCTTTCATCGTCACTCATTTCATGAGACGGTCGCACCGTTGAAGCTGGACCTGACGATTCCCCTCACTGCTGTGAAGTTGTTTGCCGGTGAACTGACACCTGATGGTGCTGTGCATCGCGTGGTTGAGCGTTTTTTGCTTCACCGGGGTTGAAAAGGGCAGTATCCGGGACGAGGGCCAACGTGAGGATGATTGCGACAGGTGTCGGGTCGTTGACTGTAAATGGTGCAGCGACGACTGGTGCTATCGAGGTAGAGACAATCGTCGTTGGCCATGCGGCTTAACGTGAACACCCCATTCTTGAAATTGAAATGGTCAATGATGCCTTGTTTCTTAAGCTGCTTGGCCAGCTTTTTTAATGGTTCCTGACGATCAAATTCGCTGAGGATCTCCATACGGATCAGATCGTCAATTTTCACTTCAACCGGCATGGTGCAGCACGTGGCGCGACAGGTGTCACACAGCCCGGTGTGATAACGGGCCCAGGTTGATAAGCGTTCGCGGTCTGCGCTGGCGGGCAGGTTGTTTTTTTCTGCGGCTTTCATGTCCGTTATGAAACGCTGATTTTACGGCATTCCAGGTAGAAGCGTTTTTCATCAGCTTCACCCATGGAAAACGTTTTGCGGGGCAGAGCACCGTCGTGAACGATGGTGCGGAACAGGTCGTGTTTATTGATCGCCGGCAGATAGAAACCGGCGGCATCACTTACCGATCCCAGGGCGGTGACACTCTTGCTGCCGTGGATGTAATCGATCCGTGCTGACGGCGTCTGCTTGAGAAAATCGTCAAGAAATTCCTGTAATGTTCCCACAACCAATGTTAAATGGGGCTGGCGGATACGACACAGTCCAAAGAATCCGCCGATAATACAGGGGAAACTGTGCTCCGTATCGTCGGCTCTGGACAACTCCTCAGCTTGTTGCAGGTTTTCACAGGCGATAAATTCAAAATCTAGGTTGTGCTGTTGATACCAGTTTTTCATGGCGTTCAGCAGCTGCTCCTCA
Source organism: Desulfuromonas acetoxidans DSM 684 (assembly GCF_000167355.1). Classification (NCBI taxonomy): domain Bacteria; kingdom Pseudomonadati; phylum Thermodesulfobacteriota; class Desulfuromonadia; order Desulfuromonadales; family Desulfuromonadaceae; genus Desulfuromonas; species Desulfuromonas acetoxidans. The sequence goes on along the minus strand of NZ_AAEW02000005.1, from coordinate 218,575 downwards.
CTGACATCAAACAGCACCCGGTGGATCGGTTCAAATTCCAGGCCGGCATCGTGCAAATTGACCAGTTCCACCAGAGCGTAGCGAGCCGGGTGGTTCATAACGGTTTGCGGGTCATCTGTCTGTTGTTTCAACTGCTCCCAGATTGCTTTGGCCGTAGCAAAGGAGTGATTGCCGTCGCCCATGGCATAGAGCATCGCCTCGTCATCCGTGGTCTGGTAACGTTCCTGGAAACGGCCCCTATCCTTTAACCGGGTCAGAGCCGTGACCACTTGCTCAATTAAGGCTGGTTGATCAACACGCAGACCACGGATATGGCCACCATTCTCGAGAAGTTCAAAGTCATAGACTGTTTCCAGAGTTTCGTTAAACAAAGGTTCAATGACTGTTTGTTGCGGATCGTCGATCAATACCATGATGTGCGGCAGTTCGATGGGGGCGTTCTCACGTACTTTGATGCGCGGTGGCAGTCGATCAACAATGGTGCCTTCCGTTGTCCGGATCAGACTTTTTGAGCCCGGCGTGTAATCGTACTGTTCCAGATCCAGTGCCACCATCAGGCCTTTACGTGACGGCACCTCACTGGTCGAGCGATCAATGAGGATGAAACCGGGCTGTTGTTCTTCAAGACTACCGTCAGCCAGATAAGCTTCCATGGTGTGATTGATCTTTTCGATGCGCTGTGGCGCATCGTCGTCTTCCAGATTTACTTCGGGAAAGATCAGGTTTAGGGTCGAGAGTTTCCCAGCTGTTTGTTGCTCAAGGCGTTGCCAGTAGGAGCGGTCCGAGGTGTATTGATCGCAGGCAATCACCGACCAGTAACGCATGTCAGTGCCACGTTTGGGTAACAGAATTCGCGGGACTTGCAGACCGATATGTTCAAACGTCATGATAAAAAAGGCTCCCCTGGTTGATGGACGGATCAATGCGCCCATAGTGGTATCATGTTTTGACGATTTTGAGAACCGTTTGACCAAAGTTGATCGGCAGTAAAGAGGTAACTTTTTCAGCCATGGTTGGAACGGTTGTCAAACAAGAACCTTGCACCGTGCGCTATTTTTACCTATTGTTACCACTGTTTTAACCGAATGATGCGATATAACCATTAAAGGGGGAAATCATGTTGTATGTGATTCGTTGTATTGATAAAGAAGATCATCTTGAAGTCCGTATGGCTAACCGGCCAACCCATGTCGAGTACCTCAAAAGCTTTGGTGAGCGCCTTTTTGTTGCCGGACCAACCCTGGATGATGCCGGTGAGATGAATGGCTCTGTGGTCATCCTCGAATGCGAGGACAAGGCTGGTGCCGAAGCTTTTGCCGCCAACGATCCTTATGCCAAGGCCGGATTATTTTCTGACGTGACCATCAGTCCCTGGAAAAAAGTCCTGCCCTGATCGCGTCAAACGTCGAATTCTCTGCGGCGTTTTTTTTAGCACTCTTCTAACACAAATAGGATTAAGTTCTTTCAGTCTGTCTGCTATTGTTAGTAAATTTTCAAAGGCTCACAGGTGACGAACAAACCTGTCACGTGGAGGATGACCTAACAATGAAAAACCGTATGCGGTTTGTTTTCATTTTTTTGCAGCTTGGCGTGGTGGTGTTTCTGCACGGTTGCGGCCTGAGTAACCTGGGGACCAACCTCAATCAGGCGGTGTTGAATCATGATGATCCTGTCATGATCAGTCAGGCGTTGCCAAGCTATCTGTTGATGGTGGACAGTCTTATAGAGGGTGATCCCGAGGATGAAGATTGGCTGCGGGCCGGTGCTTCCATGTACAGTCTTTATGCTGCGACATTTGTCAATGAATCGCACCGGGCCAAAGTGTTGTCAGAGCGAGCCTTTGATTATGGCCAGAGGGCGTTGTGTTCAGAAAACAGTGACGGTTGTGGTCTGACCAACTTTCCTTTTGCCGCGTTTGAGTCGACTCTGAGCGAATTTGACGAAGATGAACTGCCGGCCATGTACAGTCTGGCTCTGGGCTGGCTGGTCTGGGCGCAGAACCATTCTGATGATTGGGGCGTTGTTGCCGCATTGCCCAAGATGGAGCGGCTCCTCGAGCGGATGATTGAGCTCGACCCGATGTATGAAAACGGTAAACTGTGGATGTACAGTGGTATTCTGTATAGTCTGCGGCCACCGGCCATGGGAGGAAATCCCGATCGCGCTCGTCAATGCTTTGAACAAGCTCTGCTGGTAACAGAAGGCCGGGACTTGTCCGTTAAAGTGGCGTATGCGCAATACTACGCACGATTGATTTATGACCGTGAGTTGCATGATCGGCTGTTGTTTGAAGTTCGTCAGGCTGATGTGCATGCTTCCGATATGACGTTAATGAATGTCCTGGCGCAGCAACAGGCGGCGCAGCTGTTGCAAAGTGCCGGTGATTATTTTTAGAACCAATGTGGAACGACGATGATCTCGTTGCTCCGGAGGAATGGAATGCGATCTAAAATCCGTTTGATCAGTCTGGTTGTTGGCGCGCTTCTCATGGCTCATAGTGGTTGGGCCGCAACAACGTTGAAAATCGCTACGGTTGCGCCTGAAGGCTCTTCGTGGATGCAGAAAATGCGTGCCGGTGCGGTTGAAATCAAGCAGCGCACCGAAGGGCGCGTTGTCTTGAAGTTTTACGGTGGCGGCGTCATGGGCAACGAGAAAAGTGTTTTTCGCAAAATGCGGGTCGGTCAGCTGCATGGCGGAGCGTTTACCGGTGGTGGTTTGAGTAAAATTGTTCCTGATATGATGCTCTACGGTCTGCCCCTGTTGACCCGCTCAACAGCGGAGATGAATTATATCCGTCATCAAATGGACGCTCAGTTAATTGAACGACTCGATAAAGCCGGGTTGGTTTGCTTTGGTTTCGCCTCGGGTGGCTTTGCTAAACTCATGACTCAGAAGCCGGTGGCCAGTGTCGAAGATCTCAAAGGGAAAAAAGTCTGGGTCCCGGAGGGTGATACGGTTAGCTATGAGGTGATGGAGGGACTCGGTGTGGCCCCGGTGACGTTACCGCTTTCCGATGTGTTGACCGGGTTGCAAACCGGGCTTGTTGATGTGGTGGCGACCTCACCGCTGGGCGCGTTGGCGTTTCAATGGTATACCCGGGTCGGCTACATCACCGATATGCCGCTGGTCTATATTTCCGGTGCTTTGGTTGTGGATAAACGGCGCTTCTCCCGACTTACTGCAGGAGACCAAAAGGTTGTGCATGAGATACTTGAAGCGATTTATCAGGACATTGATCAGCAGACCGATGTTGACAATCAGCAGGCGTTGCAAACCTTACTTGGGCAAGGGTTACAGTTGATAAAGCCGGCTGATGGCGAATATGAACGCTGGAACACCGTTGCCACCAAGGTCATTGATGCAGTTGCCGCACGCGGCAATTTCCCCGATGACCTCTATCAGCAGGCGCAACAGCATTTGAGTGTGTTTCGTCAACAACATGCCGTGGTCAGTGAATAGTTGATTATGAAACGTGCTGTGCATGCTTTGTCCCGGATGTTGCGTGGGATTGAAGATACCCTGCTGGCCGTTTTGCTTGCTGTGATGGTGATCCTGGCGGTGGGGCAGATTGTTCAACGCAATTTATTTGACAGTGGTTTTGTCTGGACCGATGAATTGCTGCGTATTCTGGTATTGTGGCTGACGGTGATTGGCGCCCTGGTCGCCAGTCGCACGGATCAGCATATCCGTATGGATGTGCTGGTGCGTTTTGTCCCGTCGGCATTGCAGGGGCCGCTACGGCGCGTGGTCTTTGTGGCCACAGCAGTGGTTTGCGGTGTTTTGGCTTGGCACAGCTATCAGTTTGTTCGTATCGAAGCCGAGTACGGGAGTGTGTTGCTGGGCGGTTATCCCTCCTGGTGGTTCCAGTGTGTGATTCCGATTGGTTTCGCGTTGATCTGCTGGCGTTATCTCGCTCTGGCGATTTATCCGCCACCGCAACAACAAGAAACGTCAGAGGCGGTATGATCGTTACCATTCTTGTTCTTGGACTCCTTGCTCTGCTGGGCATGCCGTTGTTTGCTGTTATTGCTACCGGTGCTCTGTGGGGCTTCTATCAGGCGGATGTCGATCTGGCCGTTGTTGCCATAGAGTTTTACCGCATTGCCGAAATGCCGGTTTTGCTGGCCATTCCGTTATTTACCTTTGCCGGCTACCTCCTCAGCGAGAGTCAGGCCCCAAACCGTCTCGTCAATTTGACCCAGGCTTTGATCGGCTGGATGCCGGGCGGCCTGGCGCTGGTGTCGCTCGCTGTCTGCGCGTTCTTTACGGCTTTTACCGGTGCATCAGGTGTTACCATTATCGCTTTGGGGGCGTTGCTCTATCCCGCGTTACGACAGGCGGATTATGCAGAGAATTATTCCCTTGGCCTAGTGACCACTTCAGGCAGCCTGGGGCTGTTATTTGCGCCATCTTTGCCGCTTATTCTCTATGGCATTGTCGCACAGCAGCTCAATGTTGGGCCGAGTATCTCCATTGATCAGTTGTTTCTGGCGGGTATTTTCCCCGGATTGTTGATGTTGCTGTTGCTGGGTGGGTGGAGCTGCTGGAAAAACCGTGCGATTCGACAGCCCCTGTCTGAATTTTCCTGGACGAAAGTCGGCAAAGCTATCCGTGAAGCGATTTGGGAGTTGCCTTTGCCATTTGTGGTCTTGGGAGGGATCTACAGCGGTTATTTTGCTGTATCCGAAGCTGCGGCTGTCACAGCGGCTTACGTGTTTATTGTAGAAGTTTTTATCTTGCGTGAAATTTCTTTTCGCAAATTGCCGACGGTCATGCATCGCTCTATGGTGCTGGTTGGTGGGATCCTGATCATCCTCGGTTTGTCGTTGGCATCAACCAACGTCATGATTGACAGTGGTGTGCCGGAGCGACTGTTTACGTTTGTTCAGCAGACCGTCAACAGCAAGCTGACCTTCTTGCTGTTGCTCAATCTTTTCCTGTTATGCCTTGGTGCCTTGCTGGACATCTTCTCGGCATTGGTGCTGGTTGTGCCGCTGATTTTGCCGGTTGCTGTCGGCTACGGCATCCATCCGGTTCATCTGGGCATTATCTTTCTTGCCAACATGCAGATTGGTTATCTCACGCCACCGGTGGGGATGAACCTGTTCATTGCCAGCTACCGGTTTGAACGGCCTATTACTCAGCTTTATCGGGCGACCTGGCCGTTTCTAGTGTTGTTGTTGATCTGCGTCGCCTTGATTACCTATTTCCCGCAATTGTCCATGGTGTTGTTGTAGCGGTTTTCCCAGAGTTTTATGGAATCGAACTGACGACTGCCGGGACGAAACCCTGCGACCTTGATCTTGACTTTGATCTTCAGTGGTTCGTAATTCGAAACTGATAGCTCTGGCGAACATCATCCGTTCGCAATTCTGGTACGCACGTGACGTGGGCTTCCGCGCCCACACCTCGGGCCCCTTTTGCGTCGACAAAAGAGGCGTAAAATCGACTCCCGTCATTGCACCCTTCGGGTTCCCTCTCTCCATTCACTTACATCGCGATGTCGGCAAAACTCGCTAGCGCTCAAACAGGTTGCCGACAACCATCGCGCTGACGTTCATTGCGTTCGGTGCTGCTGAACGGGAGAGCTGAGCTGCTAAATAACAAACTCAGGCAGGGTGGGCACTGCCCACCCGTTTAATCGGTGCCACGGAAAAACTAGAGAGCAGCGTTACATCGTTATCAACGTTTTACGCCAAAGATGATGAGTTGCACGATTCGCCGACCTAAAGGGCGGCGAGCCGAATCTGTAAAGCATCGCGGAAACAGACTCAGTGTCGGTGGGTCCAGGTCCAGGAGGTGTTCAAGCTGGCTTTTGCATACTTTTGGGCGGCCAGCCAAAAGTATGTCGGCTGCCGGGACGAAACCCGGCGACTTTGACTTTGATCTTGAGCTTCAGTGGTTTGCAACTTGAAACGAATCGCACCAGCGAATTTTTACTCTTACGGCAGCAACGGCAAAAGATATAGCAACAAAGTCAGGCTCCCCGCACTGAGCAGGGTAGTGGTCATAATCGTTGAAGCAACCAGATCCGGTCGGGTGTTAAAACGCAGCGCATAAAGCAGTGGCAGTACGGCTGACGGGGTGCTGGTCTGCAGAATCATAACATTGCGCTCGATGCCGGTAATTCCTAATATCCAACAGCATGTCCAGCCAATTACCGGCGCAACGCACAGGCGTAGAAAGCTGGCTGTCAGCATGAATCCTCCCGGCAGCCGCCATTGAGTACGCGACATCTGCATGCCCAGCAATACAAGCATCATTGGAACCGCAGGTTGGCCGAGAAGCTCCATGGGGCGCAGGATAAAGACTGGCATTTTGATGTGCAGGGCATTAAGGATCAGAGCGATGACAACGGCATGGAGGATGGGGATCTTTAAACAATTTTTGGTTGCGGCCCACAGACTGGCATTTTTGCCTTGGGCAATGACGATCGCCAGGCTGCCCAGAGGAATGTTGAAGGCAACAAACACCAGAATGGACACATTCAATCCGGCATCACCAAAAGCGAAATAGCTCAGAGGTAGACCGAAGTTGCCGATGTTCATCATCACCGTCGTCAACGTCATGGCCTGACGGCTGTCATAATCCAGTCGCAGCAGCCGCGAGGCCATATGAGCCAGCAGCCACATCAGCAGGATATACACCGCCATGAAACCGAACACCGTCATGGCCAGCTGGCTTTCGATGGGCTTTTTCAGTAGGGCACTGAGCACCAACATCGGGGCAAACAGATACAACGATGAGGTTGTCAGCGGATGCAGTTCAATTTTACTGAAACGCTCCAGAGCCCAGCCACTGAAAATGATGATGAAAACCGGTACGATGATGTTTACGAAAAGCATGGACAAAACCTTTACCAGGAGCAGAGCGGCTGAGGCCCGAATAGCAAAAAAAGCACTGCTTATTTCATTGACAGTGCCATGAATATCTTGATTTAATCACATTTTGTTCTGGAATGCAGCCGATGAAGACTGCAGGACGTTTATTCACACTGGGAGGAAAGACCTCATGATGAATCCACTGGCTCAAGAATTGAATGAAATGTTGGCGGAAGGCAATCCGCACGTCCTTGAAATGTTATCCGATCTGGGTAAGAACTTGTTCTTCCCAAAAGGGATTCTGACCCAATCTGCTGAAGCGAAAGAGAAAGCTCATCGTTTTAATGCCACTATCGGTATTGCAACGGAAAACGGTGGCCCCATGTATCTCAACTGCATCCGCGAGAAACTTCCTGCGTTTGAACCCAAAGATATTTTTCCGTATGCTCCGCCGGCCGGTAAACCCGAGCTTCGTGCTTTGTGGCGCGAAAAGATGCTCAGTGAAAATCCTAGCATGGCGGGCAAGGAATTCAGTAACCCGATTGTTACCAATGCCTTGACCCATGGCCTGTCCATTGTTGCAGACATGTTCATCAACGAAGGCGACCACATGGTCCTGCCTGATATGATGTGGGGTAATTACAACATCACCTTCACCACCCGCTGTGGTGCGGCGATTAAAAAATACCCGACCTTTACGGTTGATGGTGGCTTCAATGTGCCGGCATTTAAAGCGGTTCTGCGCAATGTTGCCGATGAAAAAGGCAAGGCTGTTGTACTGCTCAACTTCCCGAACAACCCGAGTGGTTACACGCCGACTGTTGCCGAAGGTGACGCCATCGTTGACGCCATCAAAGAAGTTGCTGAAGAGGGTTGCAATGTCGTGGCCATTACCGACGATGCCTATTTTGGCCTATTCTATGAAGACTCCATGAAGGAGTCCCTGTTTGGCAAACTGTCGAACCTGCATCCTCGTGTTCTGGCCATCAAACTGGACGGTGCCACCAAAGAGGAGTATGTCTGGGGCTTTCGCACCGGATTTATCACCTTTGCCGACGGTAACGCAGAGGCCAATCCTAAGGTGCTGACTGCTCTGGAAAAGAAAACCATGGGTATTATCCGGGCAACAATTTCCAACTGCCCGCATCCGGGACAGACCTTTGTTCTTGAAGCGTTGCGTTCTCCAGACTATCCGGCTCAGAAAGCGGAAAAATATGCCGTAATGAAAGGGCGCGCCCTCAAGGTCAAAGAGGTGCTGGCCAATGCGAAATATGCCGAGTCCTGGGATTACTATCCGTTTAACTCGGGTTATTTCATGTGTCTGAAGATCAAAGGAGTTGATGCTGAAACGCTGCGTGTTCATCTTCTGGAAAAATATGGGGTGGGTGCCATCTCCATTGGTAAAACGGACCTGCGTGTGGCGTTTTCCTGTATTGCCGAGGAAGATATCCAGGAGCTGTTTGACCTGATTCACCAGGCCGTGGTTGATCTGGCCTGATCCTTTCTGGCGAAGAAAACTCTCAAAGCCCGCCGTAATACGGCGGGCTTTTTTATGGAAACAAGGGTTATGAAATTTTTTTGGTGTGTCATTGGTGTGGTTCTGGTGCTTGAGGGAATTCCGTGGTTCCTGTCGCCACAGGGGCTGAAACGGATGTTGGTGCAGATGTTACCTCTTCCCGAACGCACCCTGCGAATGATGGGGTTGATGCTGATGCTGGGTGGCTTGCTGATTGTCTATTATGCGGTGACCTATTACGGTTCATGAGGCCCTTCTTTCGTCTGAGACAACCATTGACAATCCTGCTGATTCCGTAGATGATTGGCACCCTTGTCAGCCTTTTTCAATAAAAGCCATTCGTTCAAGTATACAGTTAAGTATCTTTATGTATGTCACTGACTTTAATTATGATTTGCCGCAGGAATTAATCGCTCAGCATCCGTGTGAGCAACGTGATGGATCACGGCTGATGGTGCTTGATTGTCAGGCGGAAAAGATTGTTTCCGATCACTTTCGTCAGGTTGATCGTTACTTTGAGCAAGGTGACGTTCTTGTGATCAATGATACCCGAGTGATTCCAGCGCGCTTACTCGGTTGCAAGGAGAGTGGTGGTAAGGTTGAAGTGTTTCTGGTTCGTAAGTTGGCTGAAGAGGGGGAATGCTGGCTTTGCCTGACCCGAGCCTCAAAAGGTCCACGGCCGGGAACTCGTCTGCTGCTGGGGGATCAATTGACGGCAACAGTGATGGAGGGTGGCGGTGACGGCTATCGGCATATCCGCTTTGATGTCGAAGGCGATTTTCTCTCTTTACTTGATAAGATCGGTCGCCTGCCATTACCCCCCTATATTGATCGCGAACCACAAGGTGAAGACCGCGAACGTTATCAGACCACGTTTTCTTCACGGCCCGGCGCGGTTGCCGCACCCACGGCAGGACTCCATTTTACCCCGGAAATTCTTGATAAACTGAGGGCTAAAGGGGTTATTGTCTGTCCCTTGACGCTGCATGTCGGTCTGGGCACTTTTCTTCCGGTACGGGTTGATAACGTTGAAGAGCATCGCATGCATGCAGAAGCGTATTGCATTCCCGATGAGACGGCAGTTCAGGTCAATCGCGCCAAGCGTGAAGGGCGACGGGTGATCGCTCTGGGCACCACAGTGACACGGACCCTTGAATTTTCTGTTGATCCACAAGGAGAACTGCAGGCAGGCGATGGGATGACCGACATGTTTATCTATCCCGGCTACCGGTTCAAAATTGTCGATGCGTTGCTGACCAATTTTCATCTGCCGCAATCGACCTTACTGATGCTGGTCAGCGCACTGGCCGGACGGGAATTTGTTTTGCAGGCGTATCGTCAGGCGGTGGAAGAGCGTTACCGTTTTTTCAGTTATGGGGATTGTATGTTGATTCACAATGTGATCAAGGAGGCGTCGTGACTATTCCGTTTGATTTGATCACCACTGATCCGAACAGTTCTGCACGGCGTGGTCGTCTGCACACCGCTCACGGTGTGGTGGAAACCCCGGTGTTCATGCCGGTGGGGACTCAGGGTACGGTGAAAGGGATGTTGCCCGAGTCGCTTCACGATCTCGGTGCTCAAATTATTCTCGGCAATACCTATCATCTGTTTCTACGCCCCGGTCATGATTTAGTAAAAAAAATGGGGGGACTGCATCGGTTTATGAACTGGTCGGGACCTATTCTGACCGACAGTGGCGGGTTTCAGGTGTTCAGCCTCGGCAAATTGCGCAAAATTGACGAGGAGGGGGTGCGGTTTCAGTCCCATCTGGATGGCGCTCATCAGATTCTTACACCGGAATCATCTATTGAAATTCAGCAGGCGTTGGGCTCCGATATCATTATGGTGTTTGACGAATGTATCCCTTATCCGGCTACCCGCGACTACGTTATTGATTCCACAGAGCGTTCCATGCGCTGGGCAAAACGGTGTAAACAAGCCCACAACCGTCAAGACGGGAGTGCCCTGTTCGGGATTGTCCAGGGTGGCATGCATGAGGACCTGCGCCGTAAGAGCGCTCATGATCTTATGGAGATCGGTTTTGATGGCTATGCCATCGGTGGGTTGTCCGTGGGGGAAGAAGCGGAAGTGATGTATGAGGTGATGGACTATACCTTGCCGGAGCTGCCTGCCGACCGGCCCCGTTATGTGATGGGCGTTGGTACCCCGGAGAACCTCATCGAAGGGGTGCGCCGTGGTGTCGATATGTTTGATTGTGTTATGCCGACCCGTAACGCTCGAAATGGCGTGTTGTTTACCTCGTTCGGTAAGATCAGCATCAAGCAGGCACAGTATCGTGAAGATGAACGGCCGATCGATCCGGACTGTGATTGTTATGTGTGTCGTCATTACAGTCGCGCCTATCTGCGCCATTTGTATCAGAGTAATGAGATCCTCTCTTCCATGCTGAATACCATGCATAATCTGCATTATTATGTTCAATTGATGGCCCAGGTTCGCCAGGCATTGGACGAGGGGAACTTTGCCACTTTTTATAAAGAATTTTATCAACGCCGCCAAAGTGGTGTTGTCCTTGAAAGTTAAGTCGTAACGCGCTATAAAGTGAATTTCAAATTGTTGAAAATGACGAATGATCGTTCATAAGGAGGAACTAAATGGTTTCAGAAGCTTACGCAATGGCGGGTCAACCTGCTGCCGGCGGACAGTCCGGTTACGAAGGGATCATCATGCTGGTGATCATGTTCGCAATTTTTTACCTGCTGCTGATCCGTCCCCAGCAGAAACGTGCCAAGCAGCATCGCCAGCTGCTTGATGCCTTGAAAGCCGGTGATCAGGTGGTTACAGCCGGAGGTATTCATGGCCGCATTGTCACTGTCCAGGAAAACGTTGTTACCATGGAAATTGACAAAGGCGTTAAGATCAAGCTCAACCGCGCATCCGTCACCGCGACCAAAGAGGACGCGTGATCTCAATCAATTCCCATCTGTCCAGAGTCTGTTCTCCCCGAACAGACTCTTTTTCTGTAATCTCTGCACACAGGAGTAGATAGCGGTATGTCGAACAGCATCAAATTACGCGGATTGCTGGTTCTGTTTTGTCTGGTGTTGTCGGTGCTTGCACTCGGGCCGACGCTGATGAAAGACAGTTTGCCGAACTGGTGGAAAAACGCCTTTGATCCCATCCACCTTGGCCTTGACCTGCAAGGCGGGATGCATCTGGTTTTGGGCGTTGAGGTAGACAAGGCGGTGGAAAGTCGCCTGGATAGCGTTGTCGACCAAACGGAATCATTACTGCGTGATGAAGATGTGATCTTCAAGCGAATTGAGCGCAAAAGCGATGATCGCATGGTGATCACGGTGTATGATGCTGATGCGGGTGCCGAAGTCGATGCCCTGATTCAGGAAAATTTCCCCAACCTGGAGCCAATGACGCTGGATGCTTCCGGTGGCTACATTGAAAAGAATTATCGCTTCAGTGATCAGGAAATTGCCAACATCAAAGATTACGCTGTACGTCAAGCCTTGGAAACCATGCGTAACCGGGTTGACCAGTTTGGCTTGAGTGAACCGGTGTTGCAGCGTCAGTCCGACAATCGTATCCTGATCCAGTTGCCTGGAGTTAAGGACCCGCAGCGGGCCATTGATCTGCTTGGTAAAACCGCCCGTCTTGAATTTAAAATGGTCGATGAATCGGCCGATATTCAACAGGCTCTGCAAGGAAATCTCAAACCCGGCACCAAGGTTCTTTATGAGCACCGGGTTGATCCGATGACCAAGAAGGCTACGGAAAATCCGCTGGTTGTGTTTGAAAAAACCGCTTTGACCGGTGATTTGCTTGCCGATGCTCAGGTCCGTATCGATACCCGTTTCAACGAACCCTATGTCGCTATTGAGTTTAATGCTGTTGGTGCTCAGCGCTTTGATCAGATTACCGCTGCCAATGTAGGCAAGCGGATGGCCATTGTGCTTGACGACACCATCTATTCCGCACCGAACATCCGCGAGCGCATTTCCGGTGGCAGCGCTCAGATCAGCGGTTCATTCACTGAGCAAGAAGCCACGGACCTGGCTATTGTGCTGCGAGCTGGCTCCCTGCCTGCTCCGGTCAAGATTCTTGAAGACCGCACCGTCGGACCGTCTTTGGGTCATGACTCCATTTCCAAAGGTGTTAACTCCGTTGTTATCGGTGCTGTGCTGGTGGTGCTGATGATGTTGCTTTATTATCGCGGTGCCGGTCTGGTAGCTAATGTTGCTTTGGCTCTGAACCTGTTGTTCATTATGGCCATGCTGACGTTGTTTAAAGCGACACTGACGCTGCCCGGTCTGGCGGGTATTGTCCTCACGGTTGGTATGGCCGTAGACGCCAATGTGTTGATCTTTGAGCGTGTGCGTGAGGAATTACGCCATGGCAAAAGCGCCCGAGTGGCTATTGACGCTGGCTTTGCCAAAGCGTTTGTCACCATTGTCGATGCCAACATTACGACCCTGATTGCTGCTCTGGTCTTGTTCCAGTTCGGTACCGGTCCGGTTAAAGGCTTTGCCGTCACCTTATCCGTCGGTATCATCGCATCGATGTTCACCGCGATTTTTGTTTCCCGTCTGATCTTTGATCTGGTCCTTGAAGGACGTCAGGTCAAGAAGTTGAGCATATAGGAGAGTGTGATGCAGCTGATTAAACCTGATATTAATGTCGATTTTGTTGGTAAGCGAAACATGGCATTCGTGCTCTCCATTGTCCTGATCCTCATCGGAATCGGTTCGCTGATTGTCAAAGGTGGTCCGAATTACGGTGTCGATTTTGCAGGCGGAACTCTGGTACAGGTTCGTTTTGAACAAAACACCACGGCTGGTGAAATCAAAAAAGCCCTGATCCCAAATGTTCTTGATAATGCAACGGTTCAGCAATTTGGCGATGATGCTAATGAGTATTTGATCCGCGCTCAGGAAAGTGACAGTGGACTGCAAGGCCTGCGTAGTCAGATCCTTGATGCGCTCGAGCCGGTTTACGGTGCAGGAACCGTTGATATGCGTCGTATCGAAATGGTCGGCCCGCAGGTAGGGCAGGAGTTGCGTAAACAGGGGCTGATGGCGATTCTCTATGCCATGATTGGTATTTTGGCCTATATCACCTGGCGTTTTGAGTTTCGTTTTGCCGTGGGTGCCATCGTGGCACTGGTTCATGACGTGTTGTTGACTCTGGGTGCGTTCTCCCTGTTCGGCAAGGAGATTGACTTGCCGATCATTGCAGCGTTTCTGGCTATTATCGGTTATTCACTCAATGATACCATCATTGTGTATGATCGAATTCGCGAAAATATGGGCAAATACCATGGTTCCGGGGTGCCGTTGACGGTAAACCGCAGCATCAATGAGACCCTGTCGCGCACTATTCTGACGTCGGGAACCACCTTGCTGGTTGTTCTTGCTTTGTTCCTTTTCGGTGGCGGCGTTATCCATAACTTTGCGTTTGCTTTGTTGATTGGTGTCCTGGTTGGTACCTATTCCTCTATTTTTGTTGCCAGTCCAATTCTGATCGCCTGGCAAGAGAAAACTGCAGGAAAAAGCGCACCCTGAGCAACCAGCGGGTGAACGTGGGCTGCTGAAGGAGAGCATGTGAACAACAGGATGATGTGGCTGGTCGTTGCGGTGGCTTTTGTTGCCGGAGTGTTGGTCGGTTTGATGATTGCCGACACACGGACACCTCCGTCTGTTGCCGGTTCTTCCTCTTCTCCGGCGACTTCACCCGGCGACGACCCTCTGGGCGAGTTGGAGCAGGTTGCTCGTGAACAACCGCAAAACTTTATTGCCTGGGAACAATTGGCTCAATCTCTGTTTGATGCCAACCAGCCCATGCCGGCGGCAAAAGCCTATGGTCGCGCTCTGGAGTTACGACCGGACGATGCAGATCTGTTGACCAATCAGGGGATTATGTATCGCCGTTTGGGCTGGTATGATCAGGCTGTCGGAAATTTTTCACGGGCTGCGGATGTCGATTCTAACCACATCGAAAGTCTGTATCAGTTGGGGCTTGTTTATCGTGATGATTTAGGGGATGGTGCCAAGGCCGTTGAGGCCTGGGAGCGCTACCTCAAACGCAACCCCGAAGGAAGCGCCAGTGAGCAGGTGCGCCAGCAGCTTCACCAGATGCGGCGCGGATTTGATACGCGTCTGCCACACTAGGTGGCACATATTCTTGAGGTAAATCAAAACAGGACCGTTGTTGCGGTCCTGTTTTTTGTTCATATCGTCTGCTTTTTCCTGAGGAGCTTCTATGCAACCCTCGCAACAGCGTAGCTGGAAGGAACGCCAATCTGCGAAGCCCGTTGACTGGCAACAGTGGAGTGCACGTCTTGGCTGCGCTCCTTTAGTGTGTCAGCTCTTAAGTCAACGCGGTATTTCCACTCTCGAAGAAGCACAAGCATTTTTAACCGCCTCCCTCTCCCAACTTCCCGATCCGATGGCACTGCGAGGTATGGAATCTGCCGTTGATCGTCTGGTACAGGCTGTTAAGGCGGGAGAGCCGATTGCCGTTCATGGTGATTACGATGTCGACGGCATCAGTGGAACGGCTTTGTTGACCCAATGTCTGCGCTGGTTCGGTGTCAACGTGACCTATCATATCCCGCTGCGTATGCGAGATGGTTACGGTCTGTCTGAAGTCGCTCTGCGCCGTACGCTGGAGCAGGGGATTCGCTTGGTGGTTTCTGTCGATTGCGGCATCAGTGCTCATGCCGAAGCGCAACTGGCGGCTGATCTGGGCATAGAGCTGATCATTACCGATCATCACCAACCGCCCGAAACCCTCCCTGTTTCTCTGAGCTGTATTAATCCCTGGTTGCCCGATTGTTCCTACCCGGATAAGCGTTTGTCCGGAGTTGGGGTGGCTTTTATGGTGATGATTGCGTTACGAGCGCGCCTGCGGGAAACCGGCAACTTGCCTGACCCGGAGCCTGATTTGCGCTATGTTCTCGATCTTGTGGCGTTGGGAACGGTTGCCGATCTGGTACCGTTGCAAGGTGTCAACCGGGCGCTGGTATCGAGTGGTTTACGTCTGATGGCTCAGCAGCCACGTGTCGGATTGGCCGCATTGGTTAAGGTGGCAGAGGTTCGCGCGGTAACCGCGGGAGTTGTCGGTTATCAGTTGGCGCCGCGGCTCAATGCGGCTGGCCGTCTTGAGGACGCCACTTTGGGGGTTGATTTGCTCCTCGATGAAGTGTCTCAGAGTGCCATGCCGGTTGCCGAACAACTGAATCAGTTTAATCACCAGCGCCGTCAGATTGAACAACAGGTGCTGGATCAGGCGATTGAGCGGATTGAGCGCGATCTGACGGACGATGCCCTGACCATTGTTTTGGCGGATGAACGCTGGCATGCTGGGGTGATCGGTATTGTCGCCAGTCGTCTGGTTGAACGCTATCATCGCCCCACGGTGCTGATTGCTTTGGAAGAGGGGCAGGGCAAGGGCTCAGCCCGATCGATTAAGGGGTTTCATCTCTACCAGGCGTTTGAAGCTTGTCAGGAGCCATTGTCGGGGTTCGGTGGCCACGAATTTGCCGCTGGTCTATCCATTGACGCTGCCTGTGTGTCACGTTTTACCGAGCAATTTGAACGCTACGCGCAGTCCCATCTCAATCCCGTTATGCTTGGCGCGGTGCGCGAATACGATGCCGAGCTGGTGCTTGAGGAGATCGATGAAACGCTTTATGACGAGCTGCAGGCGTTGGCGCCGTTTGGTATGGGAAATCCTGAGCCGGTGTTTGTTGTCCGCCAGGTGCATGTCCATAGGCCATCGTGTGTGGCGGAAAAACACTTGCGGTTTTCCCTGCAGCAGGATGGTTACAGTGTGCCGTGTATCGCCTTCGGCATGGCACAGCGGCAAGACGAAGTGGTTGGTCAAGCCGTGGATGTGTTGTTTCAGGTCGGCATGAACACATGGCGGGGGCAGAAAAGTCTGCAGTTGATCGTTAAAGACATCATGCCGTCACACGTTGAGGGGGCATAAATGACCGCCCGTTACACAGCAGCATAACGGGCGGTCATTGACGATTTTTTGACTTGATTGATTGTTACTTGCCTAGACCCACTTCGGAGGCCAATTTTCCCCATGCCGGGATACTGCGCTCAATGATTTCTTTGTCGATGCAGTAGGCGATGCGGAAATAGCCGGGCAGGCCGAAGCCCATACCGGGGACCAGCAGGAGGTTATATTTCTGCGCCATTTCAATAAAAGCGACATCGTCTTCAATTGGTGACTTGGGAAACAGGTAAAATCCGCCCTGGGGTTTGACCACCTCGAAGCCGAGATCGGTGAGAATGGCATAGAACAGATCACGCTTCTCTTCGTAGGCACCGATATCGACACTTTCATGCTGCAGCGGCGTGATCAGGCGTTGGATCAGGGCCGGTGCGTTGACAAAACCGAGAACACGGTTGGAGAAGATCACCCCTTCCATGAAAGAATCAACCCCAGCCATGGCCGGGTTGGCAGCCAGGTAGCCAATCCGCTCACCGGGAAGGGCCAGGTCTTTGGAGTGGGAGGTGACGATCACGGAGTTATCAATGCAGTCAAAAATACAGGGGACATCCATGCCATCGTAGGCCAGACGCGCGTAGGGCTCATCAGAAATGACATAGACCTGATTGCCCAGTTCCTGCTCCTTGCGTTTGAGCAGAGCATCCAGAGCTTTGAGATCCTCGGCCGGATAAATGACACCGGTGGGATTATTGGGCGAGTTAACAATAATCGCCTTGGTGTTTTTAGTGATGGCCTGCTCAATGGCGGCCAGATCAATCTGGAACGAATCGCTTAAGGTCGGAACCATGGTACTGGTGCCGCCATGGTTGTCGATGTAAAACTTGTATTCAACAAAAAACGGCGTCAGGATGATCACTTCTTCGCCGGGGTTGAGCAAGGTTTTCAGGACCACATTCAGGGCACCACCGGCTCCGCAGGTCATAACAATCTGTGCTGCCTCGACGGTTTGATTGCAGCGTGAGCTGATCGCCTCGGCCACAGCGGCCCGAGTGTCATCGTAGCCGGCATTGCTCATGTAGCGGTGCATGCCCGGTTGTGGATTGTCGGCCAGCTCTTTCAGGGCGTTGTGAAATGCTTTGGGTGGTTCAACCGATGGGTTGCCGATGGTAAAGTCATAGACGTTTTCATCGCCGAACTTTGCGCGCAACTGGGCACCTTGTTCGAACATTTTTCGAATCCACGAAGACCGTGTGATACAGGTCTGGATTTTGTTGGAAATTGCCATATTAAGACTCCTAGATATCGATGGATAAGGGTTGTGCGGAGGGGGTTGTAAACACTTTGGCGAGTCTAGCGGGGCAGCTCATTGTGGTCAAGAATAAAGGTGGTAAATTGACCTGTTGATGCAACTGTGCTAGCGTCCGAACGACGTCTGCCTCGTAAGGGTTGCTGACGTATTCAGAGGTTTTTTAAAGGCTCACATGAAAGGAAGCGACCAGGTGGCATGTCGTGGTAACACTCTTTTTTCGTTCTGGCGATTCGTGCCGGGGCGATTTTTTCTCATCGGCAGCCTGTTGTTGCTGATGATGACGGCCTGCAGCCTGCCGCCGAAGCCATCTCCGCTTTCTGTTGAGGAGCAACAGCGCTATCAGCGGGCTCAGGCGTATCTGGCTTATGCCGATGCCCGTTTGCATCTGATTGATGGCGATGTTGATGCGGCTATTGAGGCGTTGCAGCGGGCCGTGACGTTTGACGACCAATCGCCCTATCTGTTTGCCGTGCTGGCGTCTATTCATCTTGACCGAGGGCAAACTCAGCAGGCGCAGGATTACCTTAATCAGGCATTGGTTCTTGAGCCCCACCATTTGGCTTCGGAGCTGATGCTTGCTGATGTTTACCATGCTCAGGGCAAAACCGATCAGGCGATTCAAGCATTTCGTCAGGTTCTTGACCGCCATCCTGATATTGAGGATGTTTATCTCCATATCAGTCGTTTGTACCTTAGTCTGCAGGCCTATGACAAAGCGGAACAGATTCTACTTCAATGGCTCAAGCGTCAACCCCAGTCTGTTGATGGTCTGATGGAGCTGGCTAATCTCTATCGATTGCGTGGCGATTACCAGCAGGCGATTACCACTTACCGTCAGGCCATTGAACTTACCCCTCATGATCGGCGAATCTATCTGCCTCTCGGTCGTCTCCTCGAACAGCAGCGCCAGTTTGATGAAGCACTGACCCTCTACGATGAAGCGGCGCGCCAGACCGAAGATCAGGCCTATTTTGATCACCTCGGTTCAACGTTGCTGATTGAACAGGGGCGTTACTCTGAAGCTCTGCAGCGTGTTGAATCAATTGTTCAGCACGACCCCGCCGATGTCGAAGCGTTGGGGAAACTCGGCTATATCTATATCGAACTGGAGCGCTGGTCGGAAGCCGAATCGATGTTTCGTCAGGCGTTGCCGTACCATCCGGTGTCGTCGCAACTTTTTTATTGGCTGGCTTTTGCTCTGGAACACCAGCAGCGCTGGGAGGAAGCCATCCAATATTACCAGCTTGTTGAACATCCTTCGGCGCTGAAAAAAGAGGCTTTAGTGCGGATGAGTGTGACGTACAATCACATGAATAATCTGGACAAGGCTGCCGAATCACTTGTTCATCTGCTGGAGTTGGACCAGAGTGATGTCCGGGTTTTTTTACAGTTAGTCAGCCTTTATCAACGCAGTCAACGTTACGATGACGCGTTGTCCGTCCTGGATCGGGGGATACAGCGCCATCCCAAAGTCGATGATCTGTATTATAGTCAAGGTGTTATTTTTGAATTGCGTGGTTTGCGGGATCGCACCGAGCAGCTGATGCGTGAGACACTGACTCTGAATCCTCAACATGTGGGTGCCTTGAATCATCTTGCCTATATCTATGCTGAATCGGGTGAACATCTTGACGAGGCGTTGGAAATGGCCCGCAAGGCAGCGCAGTTGGCCCCGCATGCGGCTGTGCTGGATACCCTAGGCTGGGTGTATTATCAGCTGGGTGACTATGAGCAGGCGCGTGAACCGCTGGAGCAGGCGGTGAAAAAATCTCCTGAAGATGTGTTGATTCTGGAACATCTGGCAGATCTCTATCGAAAACTCCTTTTGACACAAGAGGCGCAACGGATCTATCGCAAAGCACTTGAACTGCAACCGAACCTGCCCGCTGTTGTCAAAAAGTTACAGGACTTAGAGTCATGAAACGATTTGTCTGGATCATCGTTATTGTCCTGCTGACCGCCTGTCAGCCGCGCCCGGTAACGCGGCCGCTGTCGGTTTCAACAGCGCAACAACTGGATGTTTTACGCCAATTGGCGTACAGGCAGAACTCGTTGAGTGCTCTGGCCGAGGTCAAAGTGACGCAGCAGGGCAAACACTGGTCCACTACTCAGGGGCTTCTGGTGGAGCGCCCGTTACGTTTGCGGGTTGATGCGATCAATTTCTTTGGTCAACTGTTGTTTCAGATGGCGGTGAGTGGTCCCGACCTGCAAGCTTATGTCCCGTCCGATAACCAGTATTATTCCGGTATGGCCACCCTGGATAAAGTTCAACGTTTCACTGGCTTGCCGTTGTCTGTGGCCGATCTTGTCGCCAGCCTGCTCTACAGTTTGCCGCCGGGGGTGCTGGAGAGCGGGGAGGTGGTTGCACAGCCGCAGGGGCTCGATTTTATCGTCGCTCCCGGCGTGCGCTACGAAGTGGTGTTTTCCGGTCGCCTGTTGCACCGGGTTCGTTACCGGATTGACGATTATATCATGTATGACATCCTTTACTCCCAATGGGGCGACGATGGGTTTCCGCGCCGTCTTGAGCTGTCTGTCGACAGTTCATTGACGCAGGTGGTGATTCAATTTGAGGATGTGGAAATCAACCCCCAGATCAAGGCGGAGAAATTTCACTTGACCATTCCGGACCATGCGGAATTGATGCCGCTGGATGAGGTGGAGCCTGTTGATGAGTCATCGAACAATCTTTAAGTTCACATCTGAGCCTCTTGTACTCAGTCGCCGTCTGATCATTTGGGGCCTCCTGATCATGGTGTTGTTGATGGTCGGTTGCCGCCAGCAGGACGTTTTGCTGGAAAAAGAGGGTGATGACACCACGCCGGTGCCCGGTGACACAATTATTACCGGTACCATTGCTGACGCCAGTAACTTGCTGCCGATGTTGTCGACCGATTCGGCATCCACGGAAGTATCGTCCGCGATCTACAACGGTCTGATCCGTTACAATAAAGACCTCGAATTTGAAGGTGATTTGGCCGAATCCTGGCAGGTCTCTGACGATGGACTGGAGATTGTTTTTCACCTCAGACATGATGTGCGCTGGCACGATGGTGCGCCGTTTACCTCTGCCGATGTTCTGTTTACTTATCAGTTGTTGATCGACCCGGAAACGCCAACCGCGTATTCAGAGCGCTATAAGCAGGTGACGGAAGCCTTAGCCCCTGATCCCTACACGTTTATTGTTCGCTACAAGAAGCCTCTGGCATCCGCTCTGATCAGTTGGGGAATGGGCATCCATCCAAAGCATCTGCTTGAAGGGCAGGAGATTGCCACCAGTCCACTGGCACGGGCGCCCATCGGAACCGGACCTTACCGGTTTGTTGAATGGCTTCAGGGAGAGAAGATTGTTCTTGAGCGCAACGAGGATTACTTTGAAGGAGCGCCCTACATCAAGCGCATCGTCTTTCGTATTATCCCCGATTTAACTACCATGTTTCTTGAGTTGCAATCGGGCGGATTGGATAAGATGGGACTGACCCCCCTGCAATATGCCCGTCAGACCAAAGCGCCTGGTTTTGTGCGCCGCTTCAATAAATACCGCTATCCGGCTTTTTCCTATACCTATCTGGGCTACAATCTCAACAAACCGATGTTCCAGGATCGCCGGGTGCGCCAGGCGTTGTCTTATGCCATTAACAAACAGGAGCTGGTTGACGGTGTTCTGCTGGGATTGGGGCAGCCAGCCAACGGTCCCTATAAACCGGGCAGCTGGCCTAATAATGCCAAGATCAAACCGTATCCTTATGATCCGGCCAAAGCCAAAACCTTACTTGATGAGGCTGGCTGGAGTGACCATGACGGCGACGGTATCCGCGACAAAGACGGTACGCCGCTGGCATTTACCATGATTACCAATCAAGGCAACGATCAGCGTATTAAAAGTGGTGAAATCATCCAACGCCGCTTTCAGGAGATCGGTGTGGATGCGAAATTGCGCGTGATCGAATGGGCATCATTGCTAAAGGAATTTATCAACCCGGGGAATTTTGATGTAACGATCATGGCCTGGACCGTGCCCATTGATCCCGATGCGTACAATGTCTGGCATTCGAGTAAAACCGGACCCAACGGTTTGAACTTTATCGGTTTTAAGAATGATCGGGTTGATGAGTTGTTGGAGCAGGGACGCTCCACCTTTGATCAGGCCGAGCGTAAGAAAATTTACGATGAATTTCAGGAAATTCTTGCAGAAGAGCAGCCCTATACGTTTCTGTTCGTTCCGGATTCTTTGCCAGTTGTCGCCCGCCGTTTTCACGGCATTGAGGAAGCGCCCAGTGGCATTATGCATAACTTTATTCGCTGGTATGTGCCTGAGGCACTGCAGAAATATCAACGCTAAGCGAGGCACCTATGGTTCTTTATCTGGCAAAACGACTGGTGATGATGGTGCCCCTGTTGCTGGGGATTACCCTGATCTCCTTTACGGTGATTCATCTGGCACCCGGTGAACCCACGGACCTGCAAACCGACCTTAATCCTGATGCCGGTGTTGAATTGAAAGAACGGTTGCGCGCCCAGTATGGGCTTGATCAACCGTTGGCGGTTCAATACGGTCAGTGGGTCAAGCGGTTGGTGCAGCTTGACTTCGGCACCTCGTTTTCGCAGGATCGCCGTCCGGTGTGGGATAAAATCGTCGAACGCCTGCCTATTACCGTGCTGATCAACGTCTTGTCCATTGCTCTGATTCTGGCGGTGTCAATCCCGATAGGGATTTTATCGGCAACGCGGCGTAATTCAACTTTTGACCGGTTGACCACCTTATTTGTCTTCATCGGTTTCGCCACGCCATCGTTCTGGTTGGCATTGCTGCTCATGGATTATCTCGGTGTCTACCTTGGCTGGTTTCCTATTTCCGGCATCAAATCCCTTGGTCATGAATATTTGACCGGGCCACAGCAGATTTGGGATGTCATTCATCATTTAATGCTGCCGATTCTAGTGTCGGCCTTCGGGGGGCTGGCTGGTTTTTCCCGTTATATGCGATCCAACATGCTGGAAGTGGTTCAGCAGGATTATATTCTTACCGCAAGAGCCAAAGGGTTATCGGAAAAAATTGTTATCGGCAAGCACGCGTTGCGGAATGCCTTGTTGCCGTTGATCACCCTCCTCGGCTTGTCGGTGCCGGGGCTGATTGGTGGCAGTGTTATTTTTGAAAGTATCTTTGCCATCCCCGGTATGGGCAAGCTGTTTTACGATGGCGTGATGATGCGCGATTATCCATTGATTATGGGGATTCTGGTCATCGGCGCGGTGTTGACACTGGTGGGAAATCTTCTTGCAGATGTCGGGTATGCCCTGGCTGACCCGCGGATTCGTAATCAATCCTGACGGTCTGTTCACTTGCCGTTTTTTGGTTTCGCGGCACACTGTAAAAAAACAGGAGAAAGCCTATGGACGATCTTGAAAATCCTAATGAACCGATTGTACAGGCATCGCGCCGGGTGATTCATGTCGCTGTACGTATTCTGTCGGTGTTGATGACGCTGGTGATCTTGTGGGGCGTTGCCGATGTGGTTTGGGTGCTCTACACCAAATTAATGGAACCACCGCGCTTTATGTTGACCATCGGCGACATCCTGGCAACATTTGGCGCTTTTATGGCGGTGCTTATTGCCATAGAGATTTTTGTCAATATTGTGATTTATCTACGCGAAGATGTTATTCACGTTAAAATCGTACTGGCGACAGCCCTGATGGCGATTGCCCGAAAAGTGATCATTCTCGATTACGACGCTGTTTCACCGGAATATATGTGGGCCACAGCGGGTGTGACTCTGTCCATGAGTATTGGATACTGGCTGGTGGTTTCGCTCGAACAAAAAGAGAAACTTGGCAACGGGAAAGACTAAGAAAGGGCTTGTTGACTTTTATCCTCACGTCCGGAAAAGAGATGATGAAAAAACGACGGCCTTTGTTGAGACCGTCGTTTTTTTTATGCGCGATCCATGTATCAGTCTGCTGCTGATAATGCTTCAATGACTTTTTTTAATTTCGACTGTACCTGATCCGCCACGTTCATCAGGTCTGGATTGTTCACGGCCCGCATCGAGGCAATCGGGTCGATGGCGGACACCTCGACCTGCTCAGGTGCCAATTCCCGGACGATGACATTGCAGGGCAGCATGGCGCCGATCTTGGGTTCCTGCTGTATCGCCTGATGGGCGAAGTGTGGGTTACAGGCTCCAAGAATCTCATAGGGAGGGATATCCACCTCTAGTTTCTTCTTCATTGTGGCTTTGACGTTAATTTCCGTGAGGATACCGAACCCCTCTTTTTTCAGTTCTGCAGTTACCAGTTCAATCACCTCATCAAAAGGTTTGTTCACGATGGTGTCAAAAGTGTAAGCCATAAGACGCTCCTGAATCCGATTGAATGTTATTGATGCAATAGAGATTTCTTATACCATAACAGACGATTTTCTCATCGTGCCTTTTGGCTTTATTTGTTGTCAGCCGCTTTCATGAAAAACAACGTAAAAACAAACTGTTGGCCTAATGTTTAAGTTGTGAAAAAAATATCTCTTGCGACTCGCAATTCAAAAAACCGGCGCTATACTTTTCACGATTAACAAAATAAACATGCTGTCTTGTTCAACATTCAGGAGGGAAAGATGACGGTTGCCGAGATTAAAGTGATTGCCAAAGAGATGGGCGTTAAAACTTCCAACATGAAGAAAGTCGATCTGATTCGAGCCATTCAGCGTGCTGAAGGAAATCCGATCTGTTTTGATACCCATAGTCGCGAGAACTGTGGACAGGAAATCTGCATGTGGCGCCGGGACTGCAATTAGGGAGCAATTGTCTGGGATGATTGAAGGTATGCTTTGGGCAACGGCCTTCAATCATTCACCGTCTATTGTTGTTCTGTTGTCAGCGACTTACCTTACTCTCTCTGCCATGCCCTCTCTTCCGCAAAGACTCTGTTTGCTTCTGTGACCCGTGGGTTTATCGTTTTCAACGACCAGCAACAAATTGGCATTAACGGTAACCACCGGGTTGCTGTTGTGATCAGAATTTATCGTCAGATACTTCCCTTGGGCAGAACATGTTCCTCCAAAAGAACGTATGATGCCATTTTGTTACTTTTAACCGAAATGGCATGCCAAAAGTCTGCCGAGGTATGTCTATCGTCATAGCTAAAAAATTTGAAAATTCATCAGAATCATTGAATAAAGATTATTGGCCTGATTCTCTGTAATAACAGAAAGTTAAAATCGTTGACCTTTTGATTATTAGACATTATTGTCCACCTTTTATAAATGTTATTTATAATATTCAGATTAATTTATCTGTTGTGGAGAAAATGATGTCGTTAATTTTAAGGAACGTTTTTCGCTGTGTATTGATTGTATGTTTCTCTTTGTTGTCTGCCTGCGGAGGTGGGGGCGGAGGTTCAGCATCGCCCAGCACGAGCGTGGATTCTACAGACCTGAACCGATTTCCTTATGGTGCTGAAGAAGTCGTCACAACAACGGATGTCGACGGTGATGGTCACTGGGATACCCGTACCACGGTTAGCTATCAGTACAATGATGAAATGCAGGTTGTCGAGGTGCAGACCATTACCGAATACGATGTTGATGCGGATGGTGCAGCCGATAGCCAGGACGTTGTCACTGAAACATATCAACCCAGCAATCTGACGGCCACTGCTTTGCTTGCATCAAAAAGTGCTCTCACGGCTCTTTTTGATGCAGATAGTGTTGGCGGGTGGAACAGGGAGAGTCCTCTTGGGGCACCCGTGCAGTTAGCTTTTGAAAGCTATGAACTAAACGAGAACGGCTTCTTTTACTCTGTACCGAATCAGCGGCGAGAACAAACCTATCGTTACGCGGCTGATGGAACACTTGTTGAGTATGGCGTCGAAGAATGGGAGTACAGTTTTCCGAGTGAAGAACTCTCTTCTCACTCCGTTGACACCTTGCGTTATACCTATGATTCAGCGGGGTATTTGGTTCGTTATTTATACGAACAAGTCGATGAAAATGGTGATGGCGTCTGTGACTCGTTAACGCGATTAACGAAGAACTATACTTACGATGCTCTGGGGAATCTCACGAATTATTCGACTGAAGACATTCAGGATACTGATGGTGATGGCCCGGTGGAAGCGGTTGTAGAAACCGAAAGCCTTGTTTTTGTTCATACGTACGAAGATAACAGGCTGGTTGAAACGTTGGCGACACCCTCTGGGGGGACAGCTTACTCGATTACCTATCAGTACAATGCTGCGGGATTATTGAGTGTAAAAGAATTCTCTTATGATAACTATGATGTCAGTGCTGATGTCGACACTGTCATCACCCTCACATATGCCTATGACGACGATGGGCGGTTGGTTTACTTTCTTAAAAATACCAGCACCGATGAAAATGAAGATGGTGTTGTCGATGTCGT
This sequence comes from Desulfuromonas acetoxidans DSM 684, assembly GCF_000167355.1. Taxonomy (NCBI): domain Bacteria; kingdom Pseudomonadati; phylum Thermodesulfobacteriota; class Desulfuromonadia; order Desulfuromonadales; family Desulfuromonadaceae; genus Desulfuromonas; species Desulfuromonas acetoxidans. Next base: position 192,592 of record NZ_AAEW02000005.1, on the reverse strand, counting down.
AGAAACCGATGATTATGAGTGGAGTTACGATGAAAATGGTCTCTTGACACGCCGATTAGTAGAATATTCTGTGAATGAGGAAGATGCCGGTGGGTTACAAGAGCACACAGAGTCTTTAGACGAGTATGAGTATACCGCTGGTTTGCTGAGTCGTTATCACGATAGGTATCAGATGGATACGGACCTGGATGGTGATATGGATCGGTTGGATCAGGAAACGCTTATCAATTATCGCTATGAAAATGGTTACCTTAGTGGCTTCGATGTTGAAGGAGCGGGTATGTATGGGTCGATTTTTGATGTAGGGTCTGTTCCTTATCAAATGACGCTGTCGGTTGATTGCAATTATCAGGATGGTTTGCTTGTTTCTTATGACTCTTTTAAAGAGTGGTATAACCCCGACAATCGGGATAACCCCTATGATTACAATTTCTTGCCATTGAATGAAATCAGTCACGCGGCATTCACTTATGATGGCGAGGGGCATTTAATAGAGTATTCAACCACCTTCGATGATTATGCCAATGGGATCATTGATGAAACCGAAGAATTTTCGTTCGATTACTCCCTTAATGGAGAAGTGGTTGTTTCCTCTCAACTCTCCAATGGCGATGGCGTTGTAGAGTCTGACCTTACCCTCGATTTTGGTGCTTCTCCATCACCGGTCGGATCTGGCCCTAAAGATATTTATAACATGTATACACCTGTCGCGATCTCTTACCCTTTCATTGGCGCGTTCCATGAAACGGATATTGATTACGAAACTCATTATGTTTCTTTTGAAATGCTAGTTCCTAAATTGATGTCGTATCAGGATCTATTCGAATTCGATGAACAAGTACCTATTATTATTGTAGATGGATCTTTTGTTAATATTGGCGTGTTTTCGTTGCCAAGTCCTTGGATATATAATTCCGATAGAGGACTCTATGATGGAAATCCTATTCAAATTGATCCATCTATGAATAGATAACAACTCGCTTATAGACGGTTGCTCGCTTTGTTTTGGTACGGCAGGTTTTGTTTGAGATCTTTCTATAGAACTGTCCTGGCAATATGCTATGATCCGCGGGAATAACAGATAATCACGCTAACCTCTGAACAGGGATTGTATCGCATGAACGAAGAACCGACTGACTTGCAGGATGATATGGAAGAGGAAGACTTTGCTGCGATGCTCGAAGAGAGCATGGGCGGCAGCCAGCGTCTGGATATTGGCCAGAAAACAGAAGCCACTATTCTGCAAATTGGCAAAGATTGGGTGTTCCTCGATGTCGGCCAGAAGGGTGAAGGCGTGCTGGATGTGCGTGAACTTCAGAATGACGAAGGTGAGCTGAGTGTTGAGGTCGGCGACACAATTGAAGCGTTTTTCATGTCACGCAAGGGCGGTGAACTTCGTTTTACCACCAAAATTGGTGGTGGACGTTCCGGTCATGAACAATTGGAGGAAGCCTGGCGCAGTGGTATCCCTGTTGACGGCCGGATCGAAAAAGAGATCAAGGGCGGCTATGAGATCATGCTGCCGGGCAATGTGCGCAGCTTTTGCCCTTATTCGCAGATCGGTCTGCGCCGTCAGGACAATCCCGAAGAACTGATCGGCCAGAGCTTTCAGGTTAAGATCAGTCAATTCAGTGAGCAGGGACGCAATATTGTCGTGTCACGACGGGTATTGCTTGAAGAGCAGCGTCAATCCCAAGCGGAAAGTTTACGCGAAACCTTGAAAGAGGGGATGCGCGTGACCGCCGAAGTGACATCGATTCGTGAGTTCGGTGCATTTGTCGATATCGGCGGTATTGAAGGTTTGTTGCCGATTTCCGAAGTGGCTTACAGCCGGGTGGAAGATCTCAATGAGGTGCTGCATGTCGGCCAGTCTCTGGAGCTGGTGGTGAAATCCCTGGATTGGAAAAATAACAAATTCTCGTTCAGTCTGCGCGATACTTTGGCTGATCCGTGGCAAAATGTGGCCGATAACTTCCCAGTGGGCAGTGAGCACACCGGCAAAGTTTCCCGCCTGGCTCAGTTTGGTGCGTTTGTCACTCTGGAAGAGGGGATTGACGGTCTGATCCATATCTCCAAGTTGGGAGAGGGGCGTCGGATCAACCATCCGCGCGAGGTTCTGAAAGAGGGCCAGGAGCTTGCCGTGACCATCGAGAAAATCGATGAAGAGCAGAAGCGGATCTCTTTGGTGCCTGCAGGTGTGGCCGTTGAAGCCACGGAAACCTCTTGGAGCGATTCGTTGTCCAGTGGTTCGGGAATGGGCAGCTTTGGCGAATTGCTCAAAGCCAGTCAGGACAAGAAAAAACGTAAAAAGAAGTAATGTGTTTTAAATTATCTTCTTTTTTTTGATTTGCGATGCGCAGTATCCGTTTGTTCAACCGACGGCACTGCGCATTGTTGTTTGTGCCATTGAACATAGGCACATTCCTCTGGTAGCCAGTCAACTTCAGCTACCAATTGCGGTGTCAATTTCTGGCACTCTTCACCCACCTCAAATCTGTGCTCATAAACGCGGCATTGACGCGTATGCAGGTCGAGAAAGCGGCACGGGATGCGCGTTGTCATGATACGTCCGTTTGGCAGGCGAGTCTTTTCAAAGCAACATAAACCGCATTGCTTGCACAGTTGTTCCCATTTTTTGCGGTCTGTTTCATTTTCGGGCACAGCAGTGACTCCTGATAGTGTGATTTGACTTTTACCAACAGATCATTTATGTATATACAATGCATATCAAATGATATGCATTTTTTGTTGGCAGATGGGTGCGCCTCATCTTAACATCATTCTTTCAAAGGAGGGAACCATGGCGAAAGCGTCGAAAAAAGTCAAGGCACTGAAAAAAGAGATGAAAGCCAGAAAAGCAAAAGTCGCCAAGCAGGAAGGCAAATTGAAAAAGCTGAAAAAAAAGTTGAAAAAATTATCCTGATAAGAGATTGAAAAAACTTTCCAATCTCTTGTTGGCAGCATCTGGACGGTGTTTGTTTTGTTCTGGATGATCTAACAGGCTGTTGAAAAACAGCCTGTGGAGCCTATGGACGGCGATCAAAATCAAGGACAGGTTTTTCAAGCACTTGATTTTGTGAGCAAGACGGAAATCGCATTTTCGGCTTGCGTCGTTGGAAAATCCCCGGACGGGACTTTTTCAACATCCTGCTTAAAAAAGGGGGAAGGCATTGAATTGCTTTCCCCCCTTTTTATGCGTGATTTGATATATGATGCTTAAAAAGTTTTCTCTGATGCACAAGTTTTGCCCACCACTTAGGCAATTTTGTCGAGAAAAACTTCGGGCAAAACTCCGAATCGACATCGAAAACGCCGTATGCAGCGTTCTTGCGCTTTTGGCATGTTAAATGCTTTATAGATCGACACAGTGAATAAAACCTTCGTTTGAAGGATAAGGCCAATAGCTGGCCGGTACAATGTTGTGCCTTTATCTCTCAGTTGACAAAGATGTCCAGATTTTTTGTCCACCGGGACGTAGCAAAGACGCTTGGCGAAATACTCGTCGGCGTCTTTTTTCGTTTTGGTTTAAGGAGAAGATAATATGGCAACCCCCTGTCAGATGATGAAGAAGAAATCGCAGCACCCCTGTTTTGGAGGAGATCATAAAAACAGCGCTCGGATCCACCTGCCGGTGGCTCCCGGATGTAATATCAAATGTGGCTTTTGTGAGCGCAAGTTCGATTGTGTCAATGAAAGTCGTCCCGGAGTTACCAGCCGAGTTCTGACTCCTGAGCAGGCTCTGGAGCGTCTTGAACTGGTATTGCGCCACCCCGTAGCTGGTCCGAAGATGAAAGTGGTCGGTATTGCCGGCCCTGGTGATCCTTTGGCCAACGAGAACACGTTTAAGACGTTTGATTTGGTGCGTGCGGCTCATCCGGAATTGACGCTGTGCCTTTCCACCAATGGCCTGATGCTTCCTGAGAACATGGATCGCATTAAGGATCTGGGAATTCATAGCCTAACGGTGACCATGAATGCATTGTCGGCGCAAAGTGGTGCTCAGGTTTATGAGTGGATCCATTACCAAGGTAAGAAGTTACAAGGTGAAGCTGCTGCCGGTTTTCTTTTGGATAAACAACTTGAGGGTGTTGAGTTAGCCGCTAAGGCTGGCATGTTGGTCAAGATCAATCATGTGTATATGCCGGGAATCAACGATCATGAGACATTGGATCTTGCGGTGACCGCACGCAAACTTGGCGCGACGATGATGAATATTATTCCGCTGATTCCATTAGGCAAGTTTGCCGGGATGGAGCAGCCCTCAAAAGATGAAATTGATTTTATTCGCAGTCAGGCGGAGCAGATTCTGTCTCAGGCGCGTCACTGTAAGCAATGTCGTGCGGATGCCGCCGGCATTATCGGACAAGACCTTGATCTCGATCAGTTAAAGGTTTCGTCCGCCTGATCTTTCTGCGTTGCGCAGAACGGACAAGGGAGGGGGATATGGTGGTCATTGTTCAAAACGATCCACGCGTACCATCCGGCATCGCTGCATTGCGGCAAGATGCCCAACTGGTTCAGGCTTTTGCCGCTCAACCGTTTCCGGATATTACAACGGTAAATTCTGTTGTAATACTGGGTGGTTATATGAGTTTTGATGCTGATACTCTGTATCCCTATCTCCATGATGTTAAACGATTTATGGGGAAAGTTCTCGAAGCACAGATTCCCATGTTGGGGATTTGTCTGGGAGCTCAGATGCTGGCCGATATTCTCGGAGCTCCCGTTCACCATGACAAGGCTGAAGAGCAGGGGCTGCAAGTGATAAATCTGACAGAGGACGGTGCCTCCGACCCTTTGTTTGCCGGTTCGCCCGCCGCGCTTGCAGCTTTTCAGTGGCATCATGACAGCTTTGAAGTACCTCATGGTGCTACCCATCTAGCTTTCAATGAACAGTGTCCAGGCCAAGCCTTTCGTTATGAAAATGCTTACGGCGTGCAATTCCATCCGGAAGTGACGGGGGGAATTGTTGAAAGCTGGTGCCGCCACAGCGGCTGTTCCGCTGAACTGATGGCTGAATTCACGGCCAAAGAGACAGATCACGTGACGGCCCATACGCGCTTGTTCGATAATTTTTACGAACAGTGCAAAAGGAGTTAAGCCATGAAAGCGATTGATTCAACCCGGACGATCGTGATTGATGATACCACCTTGCGTGATGGCGAACAGACTGCAGGCGTAGTTTTTTCTCTGGAAGAAAAAAAACAGATCGCCAAAGCGCTCGATGAAATTGGTGTTGGTGAACTGGAGTGTGGCATCCCTGCCATGGGGCGTGAAGAGCAGGCTTCGGTCCGGGCTCTTGTCGATATGGGTCTCAATGCACGGTTGATTACTTGGAACCGGGCGGTGGTTTCCGATATTCAGGCTTCCATTCACAGTGGCGTTAAAGCCGTGGATATCTCCTTGTCAGTTTCCGATATTCACATTGAGCATAAGTTGGGCAAGTCTCGCGACTGGGTTAAAGCGCAATTGCACCGGGCTCTGGAGTTTGCCAAATCTCATGACCTCTATGTTTCCATCGGCGGAGAGGATTCCAGCCGTGCGGATCTTGATTTTCTCTGTGAACTGACTGAGATTGGTGCCGAGTACGGGGCTGATCGCTTTCGCTATTGTGACACTTTAGGCTTGATGGATCCATTTACCACCTACGACCATGTCGACTATCTGCACCGTAACGGAGCATTGCCGCTGGAGGTTCATACTCACAATGATTTGGGGATGGCCACGGCTAATGCCATTGCCGGAATTCGCGCCGGAGCTGATTTTGTCAATACCACAGTCAACGGCCTTGGCGAACGCGCCGGTAATGCCGCTTTGGAAGAGGTGGTCATGGCGATGAAGTATGCCTGTGATCGACCATTGGCGATCGACACTCATCGCTTTGTTGAATTGTCCCGCCTGGTTGGACAGGCCAGCCATCGTCCGGTACCGGAATGGAAAGCCGTAGTTGGCGAAAAGGTCTTTTCTCACGAATCCGGCTTGCATGCCGACGGTGTTTTGAAATACCCGAAAAACTACGAGGGTTTTGATCCCAGTGAGGTTGGCCTGACTCGCCATATGGTGTTGGGCAAACATTCCGGTGGTCATGGACTTCAGAGTCGTTTGCAGAATCTTGGCGTGCATTTGGAGGCGGATAAAGTTAATTTTCTACTTCAACAAGTGCGTTCTATCTCACAGAAATATAAGCGTTCTCTTGCGGATGATGAATTGTTGAATCTCGTGGCGCATCCGACGAATATTTCCGGAGTCATCAACGGATGAGCATTGTTCCGGCCTCGGCAAACGATTGGCAAGACTTCAACCGACTTGCAGAACAACAGGGGTGGGATGTTCCTCACAACGAGCTGGGCTTTTATCCGCAAAGTCTTAATAGCTACTGTTATGCTCTTAAGTCCGCTGATCGGGTTCAGGGATTTGTCACTGCTGTGCTTCATGGTCAAACAGCCTGGATTGGCAACCTTATTATAGATCCGACGTTTCGTGGTCAGGGGCTGGGCGGCTATCTGTTTGATTATATTCTCCAGCAATTGTGGAAGACAGGTGCCGCGAGTGTCTGGTTGACGGCCTCCAATCAGGGACGACCACTCTACGAACGGCGTGGATTTGAACTGATCGATGAGATGGTGCGTTTGCGTGTTAATGGCACCGGCAGTGAAAATGCCATTGGTTCTCTTTGTGCTGCGGAACTAGAAACTCTCTACCAGATCGATTGTGCGGCCTGGGGCGATTCACGTACTGCCATGTTGTCACATCTCGGGAGACAGGGGCGGTTGGTGCAGAACAATACACAGACCGCGCTTGTCCAGTTTGATCCACTGGGTGGAATCCTCGGTCCCTGGTATGTTGCCGAGGGGGGGGCATTCGACGGTACCAGCCTTGTTGAGGAGGCTCAGAGATGTTTTACCTCTGAAACTGAGTTGGTTTGCGATTTGCGCGCGTCGTCTGTTTCGCTTGCCGCGTTTGCCCGTCTTGGTAAACTGACGCAGGGCGAAAATGTCCTTATGGCTGTTGGTGATCGCAGTGGTTGTTCACTGGATTCCATGATTGCTCTGGCCAGTCTCGGCAGCATGGGCTGATCTGGTTCTTTTTTATATTCCTCCTTTTTATCCTTTCTTAATCGCCTCAAGTTAGATTGACCCCATTGCAACGGTCACGTATAACGTTATTACGGTTGTCTTCTTGCCGTATTTGTTGCTTACCAATGGAGGCGTGTGTGTGCATGATCAGAGGGCTGTATATCAGTCTTTTTTGCTGTGCGTTGTTTGTTTCGCCGTGCTGGGCCGCCGGTGAGCCCTTGTCAGCCTTTCAAGCGGATCTGCTCAATGCCGTTCAAAGTGGTGAGTATGATGACCTCACCGTGGGACAACTGCGCGAGCTTCTAGAGAAACACCAGGTGGAAGCCTGTGCTCCGCAATGTGAGAACCTCGAAGAACCTCTTGCTACGGGTTCAGTGGTGGATCAGCGCCTCACAGGTGAAAAACTGGCGTCGCGGCTGCCATTTTCAATCATTCCTCACAAACGCAATTACTTGTTGCCCGTGACGTACAACACCCATGTCAATTCAGCTCCCTTTGAGGTTGATGATGAGGATATGGATCGCTTTGAAGTCAAATTTCAATTCAGTTTCAAGGTGCCGGTTTGGCAAAATGTCATAGGTGATGCGGATTTGTGGGCGGCATATACCAATCTATCGTTCTGGCAGGCCTATAATGAGCCGTTTTCCAGTCCATTCCGCGAAACAAATCACGAACCGGAACTGTTTTTAACCATTGAAAACGATACTAAAATCTTTGGCTTGACCAATTCACTGATTTTGATCGGTCTTAACCATCAGTCCAATGGCCAAGGGGGGACACTGTCGCGTAGTTGGAACCGCCTCTATCTTAATTTCATTCTCGATCGCCAAGATTTTGTCCTCAGCTTCAGGCCCTGGTATCGCTTTGAAGAGGATCGCGACGATGACGACAATCCCGATATCGATAAATATCTCGGTTATGGGGAGATAAAATTCGGTTACAAATGGGACAAACACGTTTTTTCCGTGATGCTGCGTAACAATTTGCGTCAGCATGACAATAAGGGAGCTGTTCAGGTGGATTGGACATTTCCGCTGACGTCCCAGCTCAAAGGTTATGTTCAGTATTTTAACGGTTATGGAGAGAGCTTGATCGATTACAATGCGTCGTCCAACCGAATCGGCTTCGGAGTGGTGCTCAGCGATCTGTTCTGATGTGCTAAAGCACAATCCGTACTGTGCCGATGCGGGTTGCGAGACATAGGCGGACCGTTATACTGCATGTAATGATTGTGATTTTATTTTAAAGGAGAGTCTTTATGCGTAATACGCTCAGAATGTGTGTTGTGGTTGCGGTTATGGTTTATCTGGCAGGTTGTTCCCAACCAATGAACCGGACCCAGAAAGGCGCCGGCATTGGTGCCGCAACCGGCGCACTGGCCGGTGCTCTTATTGGTCAGGCCGCCGGTGGTGACACTGAATCAACCTTGATTGGTGCCGGGGTTGGCGCTGCTGTCGGTGCCGGTACCGGCGCCGGCATCGGTTATTATATGGATCAGCAGGAGCAGGCGATGCGTAACGCTCTGGCCTCTGTTGAGGGTGTGAAAATTGACCGAGACGGTAACATCCTTTATGTCACCTTCCGTTCCGACAACCAGTTTGATGTCGGTTCGTTTACCCTCAGAGCCGGTGCACAACAGGATGTCGCCCGTTTAGCGGCCATTCTGACGGAATACCATAAGACGACAATTCTGGTGGCCGGACATACTGACAGTACCGGCAGCGAAGAATATAATCTGGGCCTTTCCGAACGTCGTGCCATGGCGGTGCGCAACATTCTGGTTGCCAGTGGTGTCATATCGACCCGTATTACCACGGTGGGCTTTGGTGAAAGTGCTCCGATTGCCGACAATAGCACCGAATACGGCCGTCAACTCAACCGGCGTGTGGCTCTGAAGATCACCCCCATCTGATAAGTCGTTTTCGCAAACGCTCAATCATTGAAAAAGCCCCTGCGACGGATGCCGCAGGGGTTTTTTTTGTGATGAATCAATGCCGAATCAGCTCAGAATCTTTTCAAGTGCGATTTCGCAATTCAGCCGCTGACCGGCATAAGGATGGTTGGCATCAAGAGTGATTTCGTCATCACCCACAGCCAACACCTTAACCACTTCAGCTTGATCGCTATCTTCCGCGCTGAGTTCGAGAAGGTCTCCCTCCTCAGGCGTGAAGTCCATGGGGATCTGGTCACGCTGTAGGGAGAAAACCTGATCCGGATCATAGGCACCAAAAGCATCTTCAGCAGGGACCACAACGTTTTTTGTTGCGCCTTCCGTCATGTCGACAAGAGCCTGTTCCACCTGGGTGAAAAATGTACCGTCGCCAATGGTCAGTTGCATTGGCCCGGAATCAACTTCGTGATCGGTTTCACATTCCACCTCATCATAGGTGGAATCAATGACACTTCCATCGTCCAGACGGACGATGAAATTAAAAGAAACCTGATCACCTTTTTGCGCCTTTTTCATGGCAAAAAATCCTTTTCAGAAAGAATAGTTAACAATGTGTTCATGGTACGAAGTTGCCAGGATGACGTCTATAAAAAAACGATGTCCGTCTAAAATATGATTTTTGCGTATGTGTGACATTAATGGTGTGGAATTAGTTGAACGTAAGAAGAATCTCTTTCTGTAAAAAACCTTTGATAATAGTGTGTTAGGGAATTCTTTCAGTCAATTCATTGTTTCGTTGACGCTGCGCGCACATTGCCTTATAAAAACAAAAAGTATCACTTTTTCAGACAGTGATTTTGAGTAACGAGCAATGGCTGTTAACGACTGCCCGGAGCTTTTTGGGGCGTGCCTCAGGGCTTAAATACGAGCGCATAATATGTTGTGCTCTGTTGCGAGGTGTGAATATGGACAAAGAACATTTGCGTCAATGTATCATTGACAAAATTGAGCAAAATGTTGAACTGGCGTTGGCTGCGGCCAAATCGGCTCATGAAGCCGCCATTGATGAAGAAACCCAACCGGACAATAAATACGACACCCTGGCGCTGGAGTCTTCCTATATCGCCCAGGGCCATGCAAATCGCGCCCAGCAACTTAAAAAAGCGCTGGACGTTTATAAAAAACTTGAAATACAGAGCTTTGCTCCTTATGAGCCGTTTTATCTTACGGCATTGGTTGGGATTGAATACGAAGATGGACGTCTTCGACAACTGTTTCTCGGCCCTGAAGCTGGTGGACTGAAGGTGGATTGTGACGGTGAAAATGTGGTTGTGATTACACCCGGTTCACCTTTGTGTAGTGCGCTGCTCGGCAAGCAGGTGGGTGACGTGGTAAGTTCCGGGCGGGCAACTGATAAGGAGTTCGAGATCATTTCGGTCTGTTGAGCTGTTTTTTAAGTTATGGTTCGATAAGAAAAGGGGTTCGATGCGCTTAGCTGTTGAAAAAGCTTGCTTTTCTCCGAACTGTCGTGCTATAGGCTCATAAAGTATTCAGTACGTACCTCATCAACGGGGTACAACAACACAGTTTTCCGTAAGGGAGTAGAAACATGGCAGAAGGTACAGTTAAGTGGTTTAACGACGCAAAAGGTTTTGGTTTTATCGAGCAGGACAACGGACCTGACGTGTTCGTTCATTTCTCAGAAATTCAGGGTGATGGCTTCAAATCTCTCGCAGAAGGTGAGCGGGTCACTTTCGAGATCACTGATGGCCAAAAAGGCCCCCAAGCCGCAAACGTTGTAAAGCAATAAATACTGTTTGTCGGTATAAAACATCAAAAGACCCTGTGCTTGCGCAGGGTCTTTTTTTATTGGCTGATTAATTGGCGCAGGGCGTTGTTATGCATACAGCACGGACACAACAGGATCTGATTGTCCTCGACTTTGAAACCAGTGGTATGGCACCACAACGAGGGGACCGGGCTATTGAGGTTGGCGCGGTTAAAGTTAATGATGGCCGCATTGTCGATCATTTCGAAAGTCTGATGAACCCGGGATTCAGAGTCAGTTCATTTATCGAAGAGTTTACCGGGATTACCAACGATGAGTTACGTCGTGCTCCACGCTGTGAAGAGGTGATGCATCAGTTCTCTGAATTTATTGGCGGTGCGCCTTTGGTTGCTCATAACGCCTCCTTTGATCAACGTTTTTTGAAAAGTGAGTTTGCCCGTATCGGTGAGTGCAAGCTGTTGCGTTTTGGCTGTAGTATGTTGGTGGCGCGGCGCCTTTATCCTGAGGCACCAAATCATAAACTAGCGACCTTGGTGGCTTATAAGAATCTTCCCAGTCAGGGAGTGTTTCACCGTGCTTTGGCGGATGCCGAAATGACAGCCCATCTATGGATGGAGATGGAGCGTGAAGTGTGCCAACGCTGTCAGGTTGACACGGTCCCTTTTGAGGTGTTGCGTGGTCTGGGTAAAGTTTCTCCGAAAAAAATTGCCGATCACCTGGAAAAGGTCCTGTCTTTTCAATCGGAATCACTTATGCTTTCATAAAAACAAATCAGTTTTTATGGAGGTTACGATGGATGTTACCATTGAGTACTGTCAGCAGTGAAGTTACCGCCCTAAAGCAGCCAGTCTGGCTGCCAAATTGAAACAAAACTTTGATGTGGCTGCGACTTTGATCCCATCGAGTGGCGGTGTGTTTGAAGTGACTGTGGACGGGACAAAGATTTATTCCAAAAAAGAAACCGGCCAATTTCCTGTAGAGGATGACCTGATTAACTCGTTACGTTCCTGACCTTATGACTCTTTACGATTTTGCCAGCCGCCATGACCTATGGCATCACGTTGAACAGGCTGTTGTTGGATTGGTCTCCGATACTGAGGCGTTTTTGAGCCGAATCCAGAGCGTTCCGATAAAAGCCAGTTCCGCTACCCGTTCCTTGGGGTGTTATTACTCGCGTGGTGGCGAGCCTCACTGTATTCGGCTGCAATTTGCTCAGGAGAGTGATGCTCTTCACCAGACGTTTCTTCATGAAGTGGCCCATCTGTGTGATCATCTCATGGCTTTTCAGGGTAAGGCTTATCGTGGTGGTCATGGTAAATCCTGGCAAGAATGGGCCAGAGCTTTGCAAGTCTCAGCACAGAGGTGCGGCCATAGTCCTGCTGTTGCTAAGTTGCATCAGCAACGGCTTAAAGTTGTTGCCGTGTGTGAGCGGTGTCAGGAGCCGATTTATCGTTTGCGGCGGTTACCGGCACGACGTCAGTACCGTCATGCGCGGTGTGGTGGGCGGTTGCGTCCGGTGTGAGAGTGTTGGTTTTCTTAAGGGTTGTCTTGCTATAAGATCAAAGTCAAGGTCGCCGGGTTTCGTCCCGGCAGCCCACGTCACGTGCGTATGAATATTGCGAACAAATGAAGCTCGCCAGAGCGATCCGTTTCGAATGACGAACCACTGAAGACCGAGGTCAAAGACCACTATTTCTCAAATTTATTGCGTTTTTCATCGCCGGTAATGTGCAGCCCGCAATGCAGGCAGTTACGGAAATACATGGGAATCATACCGTTCATGTGGAAGAACTGACCACAACTCGGACATTTTGAGAAAGCCACGACGTTGGCGGCAATGGTGACAAAAAACAGCCAGAATCCGAAGAAGATACCGGTAACCTTGTCGGAACCGGACATGTCCAGTACCACATAAATCATTGGCAGATAGACCGCGATCAGAATCCAGAAAATAAGACGGCGACGGCGCAGCACTTTCAGGCCCGCTTCGATTTCCGCTTTGCTGGGTTTGCGTGGTTCACTCATGAAACTTCGTCCTCCGTTTTATCGCATAAATTTCATATCAATACAGTACTGGTAAGAAGTCACTGATCTTAGCCTTTCTTGCCTTGATTCTCAATTGGCAAATCTCAGCGTGGGGAAATGGCCTGTTCCAGTCGCAGCATGGCTTCTTCCAGAGTGGATCGCGGACAGCCAAAGTTGAGTCGCATAAAGCGGTTGTCACCAAATGGTTCTCCAGCGGAGAATCCCAGTCCTGCCTGTTCAAAAAATGCCGGGCGATAATCCTCTAATGCACTGACATTGATCCAGGCGAGATAGGTGGCTTCCACGGGTTCCATCGTCAGCATCGGCAGTCGCTGGTTGATCTCTTTGAGCAAATAATCACGGTTGCCGCGCAGATACTCCAACAAGGCTTGTCGCCAGGGTTCCGCTTGGGTGAAAGCGGCCTGGGTTGCCGTATAACCGAGAGCATTGGGGTGGGGAATCATTCCCTGGGCAGCGTGGTTGAATTGGCGGCGCAGGGTCGGGTTGGGAATGATAGCAAAACCGCAGTTGAGCCCGGCAATGTTGAAGGTTTTTGCCGCCGACATCAGGGTCACGGTGCGCTGGGCAATCTCTTCACTTAAGCAGGCAAATGGGATGTGGCGAGTGTGATTGAGCACCAGATCACAGTGGATTTCATCGCTGCAAATGATCAGATTATGCTTGATGCACTGTTCAGCCAAGGCTGTGAGTTCCTGTTTCTCAAAGGCGCGACCGACAGGGTTGTGCGGGTGACACAGCAGGAGCAGACGGCTTTTGTCTGTAAGTTGATCGTCAAAGCGCTGCAGATCAAAAGTATAACGGCCGTGGTCGCGGGTTAACGGAATATCGCGGTGAGGGCGCTGACAGGTCTTTGGCGCACTGAGAAACGGCGGATAGACCGGGGAGAAGGTGACCACTTCCTGATCGGCTTCGGTGTAGGAAAGGCAGGCCGCATGAAGGGCTGGCACTAATCCGGGCAACCAGACCAGCCACTGTGGATCTATCGTCCAGTCGTAGCGTTGTTGTAGCCAGTTAACAACGCTGTCAGTGACCTTCTGCGTGGCCAGGGCATAGCCGAACACCCCGTGATCAATGCGCTGGTGCAGGGCGGTGAGCACTTCGGGCGGAGAGGTGAAGTCCATGTCAGCCACCCACATGGGCAGGATCTCTGGAGGATAAATCCCCCATTTGAGGCTGTCGCTGCCGTGTCGGTCGACAATCTGGTCAAAATCGAAAGGCTGAGTCATCAGGCGTCCTTGTGTTTGTGCCATAGGGTTACATCGCTTAGTTGCCACAAGGCACTGTAGCGGTGGCGATGCAACTTGCGGCTCAGAGTGTGGTGATCCATGAGATCAAAAGAAACTTTCAGGCGCTCGGCCAGTGCCTGCGGCCCGTGAACCGGTTCTCCGTCAATACGTTGTCCACCTATTTGGTTGTGTGGTTCAGTACGCTGGTCGTCCCAATCGTAGCTGCTGGCAATCACCACCACACCGCCCGGATTCAGGCGTGCAGACAGGCTGTCGAGAAACTTGCCCGGATCGTAGAGGCGTTCGAGAATCTGGCTGACAACAATCAGGTCGAAGCCGTGGTATTGCGGTTTGAGGTTGCACGGGTCAGCCTGCAGAAAAGAAACCTTGTCAGCAACGGAAGCCAGCCCTACACCCTCCAGTGTCACTTCATGATGGGAGATCAGTTCTCCCTCTTCAATCAGTTGGTAGCCGGTGTGACCGTTTTCAGCCATCTCCACGGCACGGCGGATCATATTGGCGGACAGGTCGATGCCGATCACTTCATCAAAAGCGTGTGCCAGTTCAAAGGTGCCGCGTCCAGCTTCACAACCCACCTGCAGGGCGCGTTTTCGGTTCTGCTGCGGCACTGCAGCGATGGCCAGCTCAGCCAGTTGCTGCATGAAGTTATTCTCTTTACTGCCGTAGTGGTCATGGCACAGTCGGGCTATGAGCGGATCGCTTTCCTTGCTCGGTGCCGCTTCGGTCAGGGGCTGATCCGAGGCGATATAGCGGAATCCGGCATGCTGATAAAAATGGCGCCGAAAGGCATAGCGTGCCTCACGGGTGGCTTCGTTGCCGGTGGAGATCCACGACCCGCCCTTGATCACATTGTGCAGACTGTCAAAGGTCGGAGTGGAAAAGTCATCATAATAGGGGTGGATACGAAAGCCGGGCAAACTGTCGACCGCGGTTTCCGTCCATTGCCAGACATTGCCGATGACATCACCGAAACCGTTGCGGGTAAAACGATCCACCGGACAACTGGATGCAGCCTGGTTGAGGTTGATATTTGCCGGGGTTGTTGCTTGGGCATGGCTGTAGCCCGGATTGACCTGGTCGTGCCAATGCAGCCACTCGGCTTCACTGGGCAGGCGTATAGGCTGACCACTCTGAGCTGTCTTCCAACTGCAGAATGCCTTGGCTTCGAGGTAATTCACTTCCACCGGCCAATTCCACGGCATCGGGCGTTCTGTAAGCATGGTTCGCAACCTGTAACCTTCATCTGTCTTGCGCCAGAAGCGCGGCATGGTGGCCTGTTGATACTGACACCAACGCCAGCCTTCATCGCTCCACCAACGTTGGTTGTGGTAGCCGTTTTGCTCGACGAAGGTGAGATATTCACCATTACTAACCAGGTACTGACTGACAGAAAACGGTTTAAGCGAAAACGATTGAGCGCCATATTCGCAGTCCCAACCGTAATAGGGTGAATCGATAGATCGTCCGATCGTGACCTCACCGCCAGGGACGTCACGCAGAGTGTTTTTCGGGGCATCGCCCTGATCTGCGGTACTCTGCCACAAGGAGGGCTCGCACAAAAGGTCCAGAGGCAGTTGGCGGATCAAGACCGACGACGTCTCCAGGTGAATGCGCTGATGTTCCATACCCATGACCAGCGCCCACCAGGGACTTTCCCAGGTGATGGGTAATTCGAGGGGCAGGGTGGTGATGAGTGCTTCAACCTGTTCTTTGACCTGCTGGCGATAGGTGCTCACTTCAGACGCTGTTGGCCAGTCGTAATGGGTTTCATCCAGATCATCCCACGACATCTCATCGACACCGATGGCAAAAATAGATTCAAAGCGCGGATTGATGCGCTGGTGGATCAGGCGGGCGACCACCAGTTTGTTGATGTAGAACGCTGGAGTGTGGCCGTAGTAAAAGATCAGCGGATGGCGTAACGGATCGGCGCGATGGTAAAAGCTCTCATTGTAACGCAAGGTATCGTACAAAGCCTCTTCAATGGCATACGTTTTACGAAAATACGCGTGAAGTTCTGCACGTTTCTCTTCGGCATTATCACCGGTCAGCGCAGGCATGGTAGTTGATTTCAGGGCAGGGTCGTGAGGGCGGTCAAGGTTGGTACGCTCAATCATGGTTACTCCTTTTGCCGTGCATATCAATTCAGGATATCTGCCAAGTATAACGTCGAAGTCGTTACGATGAAACCCTGCACTGTCTCGTGATTGACGGTGAGGTGCGTTGTGGTGTTGCTGTGGTAAACTGACACTTTCACCGGCGACTTCCTGTGGCCTCAATCTGCACCACGTTTTTTCCCTTTTTGGATGGCTTGATGTTTATTGACATTGTTGAAATTGTCTTACCGGTTTTTCTGGTGATCATTCTTGGCTGGTTTTTGCGCCGGATTCGCTTGATTGATGAAACGTTTCTGTTTCAGGTCAATCGGCTGGTTTATTACGTCTGCCTGCCGTTGCTGTTGTTTTACAAAATCGCTACGGCTGATTTTAGCCGTAATTTCAATGGTTCGGTTGTTTTTGCCACCATGACCTGTGTGGTTGTCGGTTTTGCCGTGTCTTATGCCTATGCGGCCTGGCGCAGTTATCCACCGATGAAACTCGGCACCTTTGCCCAGGGGTCGTTTCGTGGAAACCTCGCCTACATGGGGTTGGCCATTGTCTTTAATGCCCACGGTGATGAAGGATTGACCCGTGCCAGTGTGCTGATGGGATTTTTGGTGCCGTTGTACAATCTTCTGGCGGTCTCCGCGTTGCTGTTGCCGCATCGTCACAGTGGTCAAGGGAAAGGCTGGCGATTCTGGTCGATGCAGGTGATTGAAAACCCGCTGATTCTGGCGGCCTGTGGCGGTACCGCCTGGAGTTATTTTTCCTGGCCGCTGCCCATTGTGATTGATCGTGGGCTCCATATTGCCACCGGCATGACCTTACCGCTGGCCTTGTTGTCACTGGGCGGTGCGTTTTCGCTCAACCGTTTGCGCGGAGATCTGGTGTGCGCCGGTATGGCCATGGGCACCAAACTGTTGTGGATGCCGTTGCTTGCGTATCTATTATTACGTTATCTGGGTGTTTCCGGTCTTGATTTGCAGGTTGGCGTGCTCTTGTCGGCTGCACCAACGGCCATGGCCACCTTTATCATGGCGCAACAGATGAAAGGGGATGCCGAACTGGCTGGTTCCATTGTGGTGATGACAACCGCCATGTCCTCGCTTAGCTATACGCTGATTCTTTTTTTATTACGCAGCTATGCGTGAATGGATCGCAGGGTTTAAATGTATTCATGGATTAATTATCTCAACCACGTTGCGGGGTAAAGCTTTCTCCATTATTCTCAATAGTGAGTTTGGACGTTTTTAATCGGATCACGATGCTCTATGGCTGAGCGATATCCGACAGGCGGTGAGCAAGAAACGATCACGCTGTTTGTTTTGAACAACACGATCAACGTCATTCCTGACGAAAGACCCCCCAAAGGAGGAGACCATGAACAAAAAACTGATGAATTTGCTGTGGTTGGTTGTGGCGGCTTTGCTTGTACTGCCGGCGGGCAGTGCCTTTGCCGCCAAAAAACGTTTGGCGTTTTCCGGTGGACCGGACGGCGGTACATTTCAGTATTTTTCCAATGGCATGTCCACACGCCTGTCCAAAGACCTGGCTGATGTCGAAGTGACCAATATGGCTTCTGCCGGGTCTGTGGAAAATATCCGCCGGGTCAATTCTGGTGATGCGGATTTCGGCATTGCCTATTCCGGTGATACCTATCTGGCCCGTCACGGTAAGCTGCCAAAAGATCCTAACAATTATGCCAATGTTCACGCCATTGCCTATCTGTACGGTGCACCGGCTCATCTGGTCGTACTTGAAAAGAGTGGCATCACCAAAGTTGAAGATTTGAAAGGAAAACGTGTTGCTGTTGGCGGTGCCGGATCCGGTGCGGCGGCCTCGGCGCAACGTTATTTTACCTCGCTGGGGTTGTGGGATCAGATGAACGTCGAGTTTATCGGCTACAGTAAAGCCGCGTCCGCCATGGGCGACCGGCTGATTGACGCTATGTGGGTGTTTGCCGGTTTTCCCAATGCCTCGGTGATCCAGGCCGCTGCCAGTAATCGGGTGCGGGTTCTTTCCACGGTTTCAGCCGGAGAAAAAGCGGGATTCTTTACCACGTTTCCGTTTTACACTCAGGTGACTATTCCGGCAGGCACCTACAGCGGTGTCGATTATGATGTTACCACATTCCAGGATTCCGCTCTGTGGGTCGCCAATGCGTCACTCGATCCGCAACTGGTCTATGAAGCGACCAAGGATATTTTCTCGCCACGCTCACTGGCCTATTTGGTCAAGGTGAAGAGCACTGCCAAGGCCATGTCTGTTGAAGGTGCTCTGAGTGGTGTGGTCACGCCGGTCAGTCAAGGCGCTGCGAATTTCTGGAAGGAGAACGGCCTGACTCTCACGGATGCTCAAAAACCTTAACGGATTTTTTTACATCTCAGGCAGACTTGCAATGTCATGTGAGTCTGCCTGATGAGATTGGATGTGTTTTCCTTAAGAAATGAATGGAGCATCTATGGACGATAACGATCCGGTTTTGACAGAACTCAGCGATTCCGAGCAGGAACGCCTGCAGGAGCTCATGGAAAAAGACAATCGCAAGCACCGTGTTCCGACCGGGCTGTGGCATTGGATCGTTGCCGCACTGGGTGGTGGCATGGTGTTGTTTTATCTCTACACTGCCGGTCTGGCCGCTGTAGCGACCCAGTTTCATCGCGGTGTCTATGTGTTTGTCACCTATGTGCTGGTGTTTCTCATGTATCCTGCGGGTCGTCGTCCCATACGCGCTGTTCTGACATTTGTGATCAGTATCGTCTTCTGTTCCATGCTGGCAGTGGTTTTTTATTACGACACTGCGGCCGAGTTTCACCAACAACTGATGACGTTTTATGATCAGGCGGTGCAGGGTGGTCTTGGTGCGGCGCTAGCTGCCGGTATCGCCTTCTGGCCGCTGCTGGGATTGGTGCTGATTGTGGCTGCTGTGCTGTATGTTGTCGATGGCTGGTTGGCGCAGCGTTGGCCGGAAAATCCTAATCTGTCCGATGTTCTTTATGCCATGACATCAGCGTTGGTGGTGTATTACTGGATCGCCGAGTTTGAGAATCTCAACTACCGCGCCGGGGCGGAAAACGATCTCGATGCCCTGGTTTCACTGGTGGGGATTCTGTTGTCTCTGGAAGTGTGTCGTCGGGTACTGGGCTGGCCCATGACCTGTATCGGTATGGCGATGCTGGCCTATGGCTATTTTGGCCCCTATCTTCCCGATGTTCTGGCGCACCGTGGCTTTGATCTGGAACGGATGTGCACCTTTCTGTTCCTGACGCCCAATGGGGTCTTCGGTGTTATGGCCAACGTGTTGGCTACCTATGTCATCCTGTTTATCTTTTTCGGTGCCTTTCTGCATAAATCCGGTGCCGGAAAATTCTTCATTGATCTGCCTTTGGCCGTTGCCGGCCGCTCGACCGGTGGTCCGGCCAAGGTCGCGGTCATTGCTTCGGCACTGTTCGGTTCCGTTTCCGGTTCGGCCATTGCCAATACCGTGTCTACGGGTGCCTTTACCATACCGTTGATGAAGAAGGCCGGGTTCAAACCTCATGTTGCCGGGGCGATTGAACCGTCGGCATCCATTGGTGGGATGTTTCTGCCGCCGATCATGGGCGCTGGTGGTTTCCTGATGGCCGAACTGACCAACACCCCCTATGCCACCATCATGATGATCGCTGTGGCACCGGCACTGCTCTATTTCTTTTCGGTGTTCTGTATGATCCATTTTGAAGCCCGCAAGCAGGGGCTTAAAGGGATCAAAGGACATGAGTTTGAACACTGGAAAGTGGTGTTGAAACGGGAGTGGTATTTCTCTTTGCCGTTGGTGATTATCACCGTGCTGATGATCATGGGGCGCTCGCCGGGGTTCTCGGCATTTTGGGCGACACTGTGTTGTATTGGTGTCAGTTGGGTGCGCGCAGAGACGCGCATGGGGCCAAAAGAGATCTGGGAGGCCATCCAGACTGGCGCTCAGAATACCCTGATCATTGGCGCCACCCTGGGGGTGATCGGCATCATTGTCGGTATTATTGCTTTGACTGGCGTCGGCCTGAAGTTCTCCGACATCATTATCTCTCTGGCACAGGGGAACTTACTGGCTGCAGTGTTTCTTGTTGCGCTGGCATCTCTGGTGCTCGGCATGGGCGTGCCGGTAACCGCCGCCTATCTGATTACCGCAGTACTGGCGGTGCCGCCGTTGGTGGAGATGGGCGTGCCGGTGCTGGCAGCCCACATGATCGTTTATTGGTTCAGCCAGGATTCCAACATCACGCCGCCGGTGTGTGTGGCGGCCTATGCCGGGGCCGCGATTGCCGGAGCTGATCCGTGGAAAACCGGCTGGACCTCGTTTAAATTTGCCAAACTGCTCTATGTCATGCCGATTTTGTTCGCCTTTACTCCGGCGATTCTGTTTCAGGGTAAACCCGCGGACATCACCATGGGACCGTTGCCGGGTGATGTTTTTTTTGCAGATGTTACTCAAGTGGATGTGAAAGCCGGTGATTCGTTTGAGGTGGGGGACAAGCTGTTTGAGATCCGAACCGATGAAGGAACGTTTCCCGTTGTTGCAGACAAGCGCGGTGTCATTGATGAGCTCAATGTTCGTGTCGGAGGCATGATCGAAGAGGGCGACCCGGTATTGAGTGGTGGCATTCCGGCCACTGGACTGGCGGTCACATCGAGTCTGTTTTCAGCGTTTCTCGGCACCATCGCTTTTTCGGCCCTGACCATGTTTTACTGGCTGCGGCGCACCACCTGGTTGGAATGGTTTGCCCTTGGTGCGGCGACCATATTGTTGTACTGGCCGACGCTGGTGACGGATCTGTCCGGCGCAGCGATTGTGGCAGTCATTCTCTGGTCGCAGAACCGTAAAAATCTGCAACAAACTGCTGCTGCAACATAACCAGAGAATTCCTTGATTTTTTCAAAGTGGATGGTTAGTCTGTGCCTCCCGAACAAAGAATTTTATCATCTCAACAGGAGGGAATATGGACGTCCATCCCCGCATCGAAAATGCCATTGCCCAGGTGGTTCAGGAACAGATTGATACCAATGAGCCGCCCGAGGTGACCGAAACACTGGTTCGTCTGGTTAATGAAGGCTACCCTGAGCCGGAAGCGCGTGAGCTGATTGGCTGTGTGGTGATTTCTGAGGTGTTTGATGTGCTGAAAAGTGGCGAATCGTTTGATTTGCAGCGTTATGTTGCTGCTTTGAATCGGCTTCCTGAGTTGCCTGAGGCAAAGCTGTAAGGCTACCCCTTCTCCTGCTGCAAACCTCATCCTTGTACGTGACGTGTTACCTACGTGATGTGGGCTGTCGCGCCCACAGGTCGAACCACATTAGCGTCGAACTAGTAGCTTGAAATCTCACGGTATCTATCGGGGTGAATCCGGGTGGTCATAACCTTGCGTTAAACAAAGAACGCCGCATGGTTGGAGGTGAACTGCGGTGGATCGCGGCGCAAGATTTCCGCAATGAGCGGTTCTTTCTTAATCCGTTTGTCGATGAAACGACGCACCTCGCCACGATTCCAGCCTTTAGGATGGTCAAAATCACTATAAAGACTCAAATCCCCCTGATAAAACGGGCGTAAATCCAGACGTTGAGCATCCGGGCTGTTGGTTGGCAGGTTGAAGATCGCCAGATTCAAAAAGCCGATGGCCTCATGGTTGCGACAGATAAATTGGCGGGTTGCTTCTGCCGCGTCAAGATTTTCCGTCGGCGTGCCGAACAGCAGATAGACGTAGGTTGCGATGCCCGCCAGCTTGAGGCTGTTCAGCACCCGTTCCGTCAGCTCGACGGTGACACCTTTGTCCATGCTTTCCAGAACCTGATTATCGCCCGATTCCACGCCCAGCTTGATCATGATACAACCGGATTGTCGCAACGCCCGGCAATAGTCGGGATCTGCTAATTGTTTGCTGATTCGGGCAAAGCCGTACCAGGGGGCGGGCAGAGGCTGGGCCATCAGCGCATTGATCAGCGCCGGGCTAATCGCGTTGTCCAGCAGATGAACCAGTCCCGGTTGCCATTCGCTGCACAAGTGATGGAGTTGCTCAACAATGGTGGACACGGTCAAAGGGTGATAGGGATTTTGTTCGGCGCGTTCCGGGCAAAAGGTGCAGCGGTTCCAGTAACAGCCGCGGGATGTTGCTAGAGGAAGAATCGGAGACGGTGACCAGTAGTGCTCCAACGGCAGGACTGAATAGTCCGGTGGGGCGGTCAGGTTTTGCTGGGGATGAACACCGAGCAGTTTCAGCAACGCGGCTTCACCAGGGCCATCGACACAGTGATCAATGCAGCTTTTAAAAGGGTTTTGCCAGTTCGGATGGCGCATCCAGGATGTCATCAAACCGCCACCGACAATGATAGTCACTTGTGGAGCGATTTTTTTCAACAGGCCGATCATGGCAAAGGTTGGAACCGCCTGACTCATAAAATTGAGAGAAATGCCGATGAATTGCGGTGCGTTTTCTTCCAGAGCCTGGGGCAAGCGGTTCATAAAATAGTCATGGAAAGGACTCTGCTCCGGGTGTTCCACTGCGGCCAGCAGATCGTCACTGCGCACGCAGGAAAAGCTGCTGTCGGTATAGTTGCTCAACGTCATGGCCGCCTGTTGGCTGCTCTGATTAAGGGCGCGATTGAGATCGGCAACACAGCGTTGATAACGGGAAAACGTGTGATACAGTGCAGGCTGGCGGATGGTTTCAAGGTTACTCGACGCATGTTTTTTCGCCCGCCGTGTCCAGGTGTCATCACTAACGGCAGGGGCTTGAATGAGATGCTCCTGCGCTTCAAGGTTGCAGTCAATCACCTGACAGCTCTGCCCATGGGCGCGCAGAACTCCGGCCAGGAGAGCGAGACCCGCCGGTGGCTCACAGGCTTTGGCGATGGGAGGGTGGATGAGCAGCATGTGTTGTGGTGAGATCCTGTGTCAGCAGAGGAAAGATTTTGTGTAGCGTTCCTGGCAGGGCTCTGTCAATATTAAAATCGTGTTGAAGGTGATGTGTCAGTGCTGGTTAAAAGTCTTTTTTCCGGACTGGTTTCGCAAGGCGTTTCTGGTAAAAGGCACGCCAGTCCTCCCATCAGCAGGTCGAAAGACCAGGTCCTGTGGTTCGCAGGTCACGTGCACTGAAAGCATTCGCTGATGCGAGGAATGTTGGATGATGAACAGGAGGGGACAAATGAAACGAAATTATTGGTTTGCAGCCGTTATCACTGTCGTGATCAGCCTCAGTACCGGTTGTGTTGAGGTTACTGAATCCCCATTGCTCAGCAGCTTGCTCACCTCGACAACCACGGCCAGCGCCCTTGACGAATCCACCGTTGCCTCAGGGCTCAAAGAAGCCCTGCGGGTCGGCAGTGAACGCGCAGTCTCTTTGACCTCGGCTGAGGACGGCTTTCTCGGAAATTCCCTGATCCGTATTGCCATGCCTGAGTCGTTACAGAAGGTCTCCACCACATTACGCAGTGTCGGTATGGACTCGTATGTTGATGAGTTTGAAGTGGCCATGAACCGCGCTGCAGAGAGTGCTTCCGGCGAAGCCAAAGGGGTGTTCTGGGAGGCTATCACATCGATGACTCTGACTGATGCCATGGGGGTTTTGCAGGGGGATGATACGGCGGCCACGGATTATTTCCGCGAAAAGACCTCCACTCAACTGTCTGAAAAATTCAAGCCCATTGTCCAGGATAAAATGGCTGAAGTTGGCGTATATGGCTATTACACGACGCTGGTAAATGCTTACAATGCCTTACCGTTTACGTCTAAGCCGCAATTTGACCTTGAGCAGTATATTGTTGATGAAGCTCAGGATGGCGTGTTCACCATGCTGGCGACTGAGGAGGTCAAGATTCGTCGGGACCCAGCCAAACGCACAACCGAACTGCTGAAAACAGTTTTTGCAGCGCAGGACTGACCACAGGTATGCAACCATTGTCCCCCCTGTTAACCGAAGTACAACATCATCTGCCCGCCAACGGTGAAAGTCGGCGGTTGTTTTATGGCCGTGGGCAATGTTTTTCCGGTTACGACGATGTGGTCATTGATTACCACCCGCATCTGATCCTGATCTGCCTGTATCGGCAGCGCGATGCCGCGTGGCTTGAGGCGATGGCTGCCGAATTGCGTGAGCTGATTGCTGACGCACGTTGTGTGGTGGTGCAGTATCGTTATCAACAGGGCTGCCCGGTCAGGGTGGTGTCAGGTGAGGCTCCGGATCAGCCTGAGGCGCTCGAGGATGGCCTGCGATACCATCTTCAGCTTGATCGCGGGCAGAACCTTGGTTTTTTTCCGGATATGGCTTTTGGTCGCCGTCTAGTTCGTCAACGGGCTCAAGGCAAAAAGGTGCTCAACCTGTTTGCCTATACCTGTTCCTTTTCTATCGCGGCATTGGCGGGGGGCGCCAGGAATGTGTGTAATGTTGATATGAGTCGCAGTGCGTTAGAGCTTGGCCGCGCCAATCACCTGCTTAACGGTTATGACTTGCGCGATGCCAGTTTCGTAGCTGTAGAGGTCTTTCGCAGTAACAGCCGCATGCGTAAACTGGCTCCTTTTGACCTGATTGTCTGTGATCCTCCTGCCCAGCAAGGGCGCAGTTTCACAGCCCAGACCCATTGGCCGAAGTTGTTGCAGCGTCTTCCCAGCTGGGTTGTTCCCGGTGGCGAGCTGATGCTTTGCCTCAATGGCCCCCATGTTGAAGAATCTTTTCTTGAGGACTTACTTGCTTCGTATCTGCCTTGCGCGGAGCTGTTGGGCTGCCTGGACTCAGGAGAGGACTTTCCCGAAAAAAAACCGCACTGTAAAACCCGCCTTTATCATCTTCGATATCATTCCTGATTATTTATTACTCGCAAAAGCTATTTAAAAAAATAGTAAGTTGTTTTATTTACCATAACCGAATGATCCATGGCTAATAATTAGAGCCCGTAGTGTATACATTGTGTCACATATTGGTTCATTGTGTCTCTTAAGTGCTTGCTATGTTGTTCCATTATGGTTCAGTTTTGGTTTTGCACTGAGCCAATTTTGTAAAAATGTATACTAAACCCCTGTTTTATCTTGATGTGATGTTTTTGGCATGAACATGGCTAAGAAGCCTTTCAAGTTTTGCAACGATGTAAACATCGTTCTTTTTTATGCCAAGGGAGAGGCGGCGTCATGAATTAAGTGTTAATTCATGGTGTCAAAATGTCACATCAATCAAAATGGGAGAAAGTATGCGTAAATTGTTTTGGGGGGTAGTTTGTGGAGCGGCCATCTTTATGTTGAGTGGACAAGCAGCTTTTGCTGCCCTTACACTCTATGAAGCGGATGCCACAACATTCAGCGTTGATGGATCGTTCAACACGTTTTATGTCCATAGTGACAGTGATAAAAATGCGGCAATGGAAGCCATTGCCGGCTCTGACCGGGAACAGTCCCGGGTGAAAATGGGCTTTTTGCCGAACTGGATCGGCTTCAATTTCAGCAAGCAGATCGGTGATCTGAAATTGGGTGGCCGTGCATCCTTCTGGGTGACGATTAATGACAGCGATAATAATGTGACCGAATCCGGTATCGACACTCGTCAGTTTTACGGCACGATCGACGGCAGTTGGGGCCAGGTTCTGATCGGTAAGGATTTCACAATTTTCAACCGCTCCAACATCTTTCTCGATGAAATTTTGCTTGGTTACGGTAATGTCAGCGATGCCATGGGCCTGATCGATGGCAACGGGGTTTCCTTTGGAAATATCGGTACCGGTTATACCTACCCGTTCCCCTCGGCTCAGATCACCTATCGTTCGCCGGAAGTTGCTGGTTTTAAATTGACCATTGGCGTTGTCGATCCGTCACGCACTGCCGCCGGTGGTGAAGAACATGCACCGCGTTTCGAAGGTGAATTGACCTACAATTACACCTACAAGCAAGGTGGCATCACCGCGTGGACCGGCTTTTTAACCCAGTCTTCTGAAAACGAGGACAACGAGATCGATACTAACGGAGTTTCCTACGGGATCCGTGCCAGTTTTTCCGGTCTGGCTCTCCATGCTTCCGGCTATCAGGCGAGTGGCCTTGGTTTTGAACTCGGTGCCGGTGCTGATACGACGCTGGGGCTGCCGGTTGTTGATGCCAATGGAGATGAACTGGACTCTGAGGGCTATCTGCTTCAGGCTGCATACACACTCGGTGCGTTCCGCTTTGTCGGATCGTATGGCGAGAGTGAGCTTGATGGCGATGTCGGCGTCGAGGACTGGGAAAATGAAACTAAAACCGGTGCCATCTTCTATACGGTCAATGAGGGATTGAAGCTGGTTGGTGAATACAACATCAACGAGATTTCGATCGGCAATGCTGAAGAGGAGACTAAAACAATCGCTCTGGGCGCTATTGTCAGTTTCTAAAGGTTAGGGCAGGCTTTTTTCAACATTGAGAAGCCTGCCTTATTTTTTTCATGATATCGGGTGTGAGGTTTTTATGAAAAAACTGGCCGTTTTATGGAGCGTTGCTCTGCTGCTGTTAACTGCGTGTGCCAGTGTGCAGTTGGGACAGACTTCTGTTGTAAAACAGTACCATCACGCGGTTGTTCTTGGGCAACAGGCGGATCAGGCTTTTGCCCATCCACATCATCTGCAATTGGATGCAGTGAAAGACCTTTTGGCGCAACTGGTCTATGTTGGTGCAGCGGGGATTGCCAACGAAGAGACACCCATGGCGGTATTTCAATCGGCGGAAATTGAACGACTTGCACCGTCGTTGCAGCAAGCTCTTCAGCACGCGTCACCACAGCAATGGGTGCGTTTTGTCTCTTTTGGCCAGCAACAGGGGGTTCTGTTCAGCAACAGCCGCAAAACCGAAGGGGTGGTGTTTATTGATTCCGACAATAACGTAAACATTGCCTTTAGTTACATCAATGCCAAGCGGGCACCGAGTGAAACCTCTGCCATCTATCATCAATTTGCCAAGCTGAGCCCTCTTGAAGTTGCTGGAACCGAAACTCCGCTGGTTGTTGAAAACGCCGGATTACACCTAAAAAAAATGGCTGATGGCAGTCAGGTGTGCATGTGGCTTGAAGTGGATATGGAAACCTTTGAAGACCATCTTGATGTCGAAGACCAGTATGTTCCTGTTGCCCCGCCCAAAACGACACTTTCTTTGCCACTCAATGCGACGCATAAGCCAGACAGGGGTGAGACGAGTGTGCCAGCCATAACCCCACGCCAACAGCAACAGGCGATCAAGCAGCAGCTTAAATTTTTAAAAAGCCTGTTTGAGGATGGATTGATTTCTAGCAAAGAGTATGAAGAAGAAAAAGCAAAAGTTTTGGCCAAGATGAATCAATGAATTCTTGACTGTCCTGTGACGTTTTAATCTCAGAAGTTTTGTATAATATTAGTCCTTTGCATATCTGTAAGGGGCTTTTTTGTTTAATGTTTCTCACAAAACAACGCTTGTTATTTAGTGAACAGGGCTGCTAACGTGTAAATGTAATTAAATGAGTTGTTTTAGGAGTCACTATGGCAGAAAAGTCGGCAAAACCGTGCAGTGAATCGCGGGTCACTAAAACGTCTGTTGTGCTTCCTCCTGATGCCAATACCCATGGGACATTATTTGGTGGAAAGATGATGGCCTATGTCGATGAAGTTGCCAGCATATCAGCCATGCGTCATGCTCGTACCACAGTTGTCACAGCATTTATTGATTCTGTTGAATTTCTTTGTCCGGTGCGGGTTGGTCAGGCGGTGACCTTGGAATCGTTCGTCTGTTGGACCGGTACCACCTCGTTGGAGGTTTATGTCAAAGTAGTTGCGGAAGATCTGATGAGCGGCGAAAAACAACTGTGCCTGACGTCACTTCTTGTCTTTGTTGCCTTGGATTCTGATGGAACCCCGATAAGGGTTCCCGAGATTGTTGCCGAAACCGATTTTGAACAGGCATTGAATGCCGGTGGTGAAAGGCGCTTGCGTCGTCGGCGCAAAAGCAAAGCATTAATGCCGGAAGGAGAAGTTGATAATTTCTCTTCTCATTGAGTACGGATTTTGTTTTCTAATATTGGCGTAACTAATTAATTTTTTGAAGTTGATGCAATTTTCCGATTTGCTGTTATTTTGATCATTAAATAAGAACACCCGTTTACCAGGAGGCGAATTTATGCGCGTAAAGAAAATCCGGACCAAGTTTTTGTTGCCTGTCTTTGGTGTGTTGATCTTTGCCTTTGTTGTTGGCATGTTCGGTATGAAAAATGCCATCACATCGTTGGTGGACAGCCAGTTGCAGACAACGCAGCAACTTTCTGAACGGTCCCTGGTTTCCAATACGGCAGCTAAAGTTCAGGATATCAACGGTAATATTGATCGCATGGGACGTAAAGCCCTGGAGCAGGCTGCAATTCTCAGTCAGACCCCCGGTGTGATTGACGCCTATCGCCTGGCACATTCCGGCAACTTAAATGACGAAAGTGATGATTCAGGACAACAAGCGCGTGTTCAGCTCCGGGAAATGTTTAAACCCGTTATTGCCGGTTTTAAAAAAGAGACAGGTCTTGCTGAATTGAAACTCCATTTTCACTTGCCGACCGGGCGCAGTCTGGTGCGTTTGTGGCGTGATGGGTGGCAGACCAAACGTAATGGTCAGAAGATTGATATCTCGGATGACCTGACAGGATTTCGTAAAACTGTTCTTGAAATAAACAGTGGTAGTCATAAACCGATCAGTGGCATTGAAGTTGGTCGGGGTGGTTTTGCCATTCGTGGTTTGGTGCCGATTGAGGATTCAGGCAGCCATCTTGGTTCGGCGGAAGTGCTGTTGCCATTTAATGCCCTGTTGAAAATTTCGAAAACCGCTCCAACGCAAAATTATTCCGTGTATATGAACGCCGACCTGTTGCCCATTGCCACCAAACTTCAAGACGCGAAAAAATATCCGGTACTGGGGAGCAAGTATGTTTTATGCGCCTCAACCGACTCATCACTCGTCAGTCGTCTGGTGGATATCAACCGCCTCAATGCCGGTGTGGGGTCATTACATTCGGAATTGGTCGATAACTATTATGTAACGGTTTTTCCGATTAAGGATTTTTCCGGTAAACAGGCCGGTCTGATGGTGATGACGGAAGATGTCAGTGAAACTCTGACGAGTCTGGCGTCAATTAAGAGCACCGGGCTGGCATCTCTGGAGTCCATTGAGCAGAAAAGTATCTTTGCCGCCTTGTTCCTGCTGGTTTTGATTGGGGTGATAGTTCTGGTGGTGACCAATTTCATCACCAAACCGCTCAGTCAGGCTGTTGGTGTCACAGAAGCCATTGCTCTGGGCGATTTGAGTCAGCGCCTCGATATTGAGCGAGAAGATGAGATGGGAGTTCTCTCCGCCAGCCTGAACGCCATGTGTGACAGTCTCGCTGATAAAGCGAAACTGGCTAAAGTCATTGCAGGTGGTGATCTGACTCCTGAAGTGCATCTGGCATCGGAAAAAGATGAATTTGGTAAGGCTCTTCAGGAGATGGTGGCCGGTCTCGGTAGCCTCGTTTCTGAAGTCAATGGCGCCAGCAGTCAGATTGTTTCCGGCTCCATGCAGGTGTCGGATGTCAGTCAGGCGTTATCGCAAGGCGCGACGGAGCAAGCGGCGTCTCTGCAGGAGATTACCAGTTCAATGACTGAAATTGCCAGTCAGACACGTCAGAATGCCGACAATGCCACAGTGGCAAACCAATTGTCCGGCGCGGCGATTAAATCGGCGGATGAAGGTAACACCAATATGGACGCCATGGTTGAGGCGATGAAAAAGATCAATGAAGCCGGTCAGGATATTTCAAAGATCATCAAGGTCATTGATGAGATCGCTTTCCAGACCAACCTGTTGGCGCTGAATGCAGCGGTTGAAGCCGCGCGTGCCGGACAGCATGGTAAGGGCTTTGCTGTTGTTGCTGAAGAGGTTCGGACCCTGGCGGCGCGCAGTGCCAAAGCTGCCAGTGAAACGGCTGAGCTGATTGAGGGCTCGGTGTCCAAAGCGGACAACGGCTCGAAGATTGCCGAACGGACTTCCGGTTCTCTGCAGGAGATCATGCAGGGTATTTCAAAAATGGATGCTCTTATCAGTGAGATCACCACCGCAGCTAACGAACAGGCTGAGGGGATCTCTCAGGTTAACGAGGGCCTCAACCAGATTGATCAGGTGACTCAGCAAAATACCGCCAGTGCTGAAGAGGGGGCAGCCGCTGCAGAAGAGTTGTCCAGCCAGGCCGAACACATGCGTGCCATGCTGGCTCGTTTTAAGGTCGCTGGCAACCCGACGGCACAAGCTAGCAATGCGCCATCGGCTGCCGAAGAGATGCCGCAGATCGGTTGGGGCGACTGAGGTTCTGCAAAGATTGATAGGTAAAAAAGAAACCGGCCGCTGTTTTAACGACAGCGGCCGGTTTCTTTTTTGTGTTAAGTTGATCGATGTGTCCAATCATGTCAACCGCATCGAAACACGTGGATTAAATTATCCGCTCACCGGGTAGGCAATTCATGTGATGGAGGTTTTTTATTGTACATCCTCAATCTGACGAGGTTGAGCGTTGAAGGGGAAGCGTAACGAAATGGTTGTCCCTTCACCCAAAGCACTGTGAATGGCGATACTGCCTTTGTGGGCCTCTATAATACGTTGACAGATGGGCAACCCGAGACCGGTTCCGTAAATTTTGGTCGTGAAGAAAGGCGTAAAGAGTTTTTTTATCGTTTCATCATCCATCCCCATACCGTGGTCCTGAATCGACACGATCAGTTCATTCTGAGTTGCCTGAACATGGCAGGAGAGTTCACCGCCATCCGGCATGGCCTCAGCGCTATTTTTAAACAAATTCCACAGCACCTGACGGATCAGGTCTTCATCGAGAGGAATGGCGATTGAATCGTCACCACTGAATTTAAAAGAGATCTGTTTAAAGTTCTCCATGGTTTCGGCTTCAGTGGCCACCTCTTTGAGAAGCTGCATCGGCGTGATCAACGCTTGATTTGGTGTCCAGGCGCGGGCATAGTCGAGCATCTGGTTGACGGTGTTTTCGATGCGGAACACCAGAATGATGATCTCGTTGAGGATCGCGACTTGGCGGGGATTGTCCTTGACGCTCTTCAACAGCATCTGGGCTGCGCCGCCGATACCGGCCAATGGGTTGCGGATTTCATGTGCAATGGATGCGCCCATTTCACCGATAGCCGCCAGACGTTTGCTGTGGGCGATTTCATCATGCATTGCTTTGAGTTCAGAGATATCGCGAACAATCCAGACAAACAGTGTGTCACTGCCGATCTGAACAGAACTGGCACGCATGTGAACCGGTATGAACTCTCCTTCGATCTTTCGTCCCGCCATTTCGCAGCCTGAATCAAAGCATTTGTAATGACTGGTCTCCGGATACTTTTTGATGGTCTGCAGCAAACGCCCGGAATGTTCGTCCTGGGCCAATTTACTGATCGACTTGCCGACCAGTTCCTCGGAGTCATAACCGAACATTTTTGCCGCTGCAAGATTGAGACTTTCAATGGTGCCGTTTTGGTCTACGGTGATGATTCCGTCCGGAGCCGTGTCGAGAATGGCATGAATCCGTTTTTCGTTGCTGCGTAGCGCTTCTTCAGCAGCCAGGCGGCGTAAGCGGTCCCGTTGCAGCCTGTGAACCATCTGGTTAAACCCTTGCCAAAGTACGCCGATCTCATCGTCACTGGGCGTTTTCAAGGGGACTGTCAATAGGTCTTCAGCGGTGTTGATACTGTTGACATGACGGGTCAGTTTACTGATTGGTTTGATGACGTTGCGGCGCAGGAAAAGCACGAAAATTCCGATGGTGATAAAGCCGGAAAATACGTTGGAGAAGGCATCGTAAGAGATGGTCTCCAAGCCGTGGACGACATTGGTGCGATCTGTTTGCATATGGACAATAAATGCCGGGAGATGGTTGATGTCGCGCACCATTTTGAACGTGTGGAGTGTGTTGCCGAGCGGTAAAATAACCGGATCTTCACGCAGTGTGAGAAATTCGAGGTTTTTGTCACTGATCAAATTATTGGTTTTAGGCTGTATGAATTCAACGCTGCCGTGCAGATGCCGATTCAGAGCCATGATTGGACTGTCGACCAGCAGGCGTCCCATCACCAGAAAGCCGATATAGGGAGCTGCTTCATCACTGTCGCTGATCGGCCGAGAGGCCAGAATCATCGGGCCTTTATCTGTCATGATGAAGCCGCTATTGTTGTCTGAAACTTTCAGTAACGGGCTGAAAGGTTGGAGGAAATCTTCCTGGTTGCTGCCGATGTACTTATCCGAGGTGCCTTTCCAGACGATATGGTTGTCGTTGTCGAGGAAGCAGATCAGGTCCAGGGAATTATATTCAAAGGTTGCCGGCACCAGATTGGATTTAATATAGTCCTTATCCTGTCCGTGTTTTTGCATAAACGTGTAACTGTCGTCCCACGATGCCCAGTCACGGCATAAACGATCCAGCCCCAGTAATTCAAAACTGAGGATCTGCATGGAGTGGTCAATATGTTCTTCTATGCGGGTGTGTTCCTGGTTGAGAAATGTCGGCAAGACGAACAACCGATGGACGGTGTAATCCATCAGGCCATAGATGCTCAAGGTGGCAAACAACATGAGCAGGATCTTAAATCGAAGGGACATAAATGTACTCACTGATAAGGAATCATTTGATTCGTCATCATAGCATAAATGCGATGAAAGAGTAATGTTGCCTTATCAGGTTTTTATGGTTCGTAAGGGTTAAACCAAACGCAGAACTTTTGTTTTTGGCGGGGTGTTTTCAGTATAGAAGCAATGGGCGTTTCCACCTTGTTTTTTAGCCATATACATGGCTTGATCCGCTTGGTTGAGCAGTGCTTCAGGGTCCACGCCGTCCAAAGGATAGATGGCCGTTCCCATGCTGGCTGACGAGTTGATACGCAGGCTGTTGACGATGTAGGGAGCTGCAAGAGCGATGCGCACCTTGTCGACAATTTGAGGGATGTCGCCGCGGTCTTTGATTCCAGTGAGGATGAGCAAAAACTCATCCCCGCCGATGCGTGAAACCGTATCGTTTTCCCGTAAACAGTCCTGCATGCGTCGTGCTGTTTTTTGCAGCAGGATATCGCCGACAGTATGACCATGATGATCGTTGATCCGTTTAAAGCTGTCCAGATCCACATAGACCAGAGCGGCTTTCTGATGGTAACGACGTGCTTGGGAAATTGCCTGGGACAAGCGATCATTGAGCAAAAAACGGTTGGGTAGATTGGTAAGCATATCGTGATAGGCCATCTGTAGAATATGTTCATCCTGCTCACGGCGTTGACTGATATCACGAAAAATACCGCGGATCATATGGGGGGTGCCGTTTTTGACACTGTAGCTGCAATTACCTTCCAGGGTGATGGCCTGGCCGTCTCTGGTCTGATAGGTGACCTCAAAACAGCCCTTATATTGGCCGTTGAGGAGTTCGGCAAACCGGGATTGGCAGATGCTCTTGTGGTCGTCGGCAATAATGTTAAAAATATTCATGCGTGAGGCTTCAGCGCGTGTATAGCCGAGGGTTTCCTCCCAGATGTTGTTGACGTAAAGAATGTTGCCGCGGGTGTCAACAACCTGAATCAGATCCTGGGCGTGATGAATGAAATCACTGAACAGTTTCTGTTGGTCCGATAGCTGGCGGTTCTGGCGGTCGGAACGCAGGTGACAGGCAAGGAGCAGGGCGGCAATCGCCGCAGAAGTCAGCCCAACCGGCATGAACAGAAAGAGCGTTGAAGCGCTCAGCTCCGTTTTCTCAATCAGATAGAGATAGCCAATGATAGCACCGAGAGCGCCTGCTGCACTCAGTGCCATGGTAATCTGTCGGTTGGTGCTGATCACATGACCCTCCCTTTTTTTTTAGCCGATAAGGCATGCATTAAATGATATGGAAAAGAAGGGGATGGGCAAATCATGCCCATCCCCGTTGGATCTGTTTGCTGTCACTCTTACCTAACCATCCTTGCTGGTATGGCAGGCGAAGCAGCCGTTGTTGTCAACACCACCGATGGGTGAACCAGCGCTGATGTTGGCATAGTCCCAACGCAGTAGGTCGGCATACGGTGAGCCGTGTGCGCGATGGCAGGAGATGCAGGTGACGACAGAATTGGCCAGGGTTACATCGGCTGTTGAGGCAATTGGAGTGGCTACACCAACAGGGGCAATGATGTTATAGATACCGGATTCGTCCGGGATAGACGCGTAGGAGGCATACTCGCCAGCCGGCAGAACGATATCGGTCGGGTGACGCAACCAGGCACTGCCGTCAGATACTGTGTCGGTACCACTGTGGAAATCTCCATGGCATTGACCACACAGGGAACTGATGGTATCGCCGCCATCGGACATGGTTGACGCTTCACTGCGTGCTTGAGCTTTATAGCTGTTGTGGTTGTCAATGGCTGCAGCGTACTCCCAATCCGGCGCTTCGGTGCCGGCAATTCCATCGAGGAAGCGGAAGCTGTCGTCAACTGTTGTCGACGATGAACCGTGGTGGGCACCACTGATACTCGCATAGTCGCCAGCGACGCTGCGGTCACCGTGGCACCCCATGGTGCCGGCGCAGGTCAGCGGAGCACCGGAGCTGAATGCTGTTTGATCGCCGTCACGACGGCCGGGAGCGTCCATATCAAAATCACACAGGCCGTCTGTTGTCACATTGTGGCCCGTGGTAGCATCGTTGCCGGCGGATTTACCAACCCACCAGAAGCTGCCGCCAGCCAAGGTCTGGACATTAGCAACCAGCGTACCACCGGAGTATTCCGGACCGTAAGTCGGCTCGGCGGTATCCATAACGTAAGGAACGCCGCCGGCACCGGCGGAAGCACCGTCTGCGTCTTCGTTGTTACCGGTGTGGCAACCGACGCAGCCGCCAATGGTTAATGACCCTTTAGCGCCACCGGCAAGAGTGTTACCGGCGCCGTCAGTGGCGTGCATGGTATGGCAGTTGGCACAGGAACCGCTGACGCTCGCCAGGGCACTGGAACTCCAAAGAACCAGTGTGACGATAAGTAGCAAACCAAGCCGTGAAGTTTTCATTGTTTCCCTCCTGAAGTGTTGTGGCAGTTTGTGTCTGATATTGGCTAGAACGATCTTTCTTTCATATTCTATGTCTTAAGCTTATGAATCGTTGTGTCGCTGTATGCCGCACTTGTGTTATCTGCCCCTATGGGTGGGCAATAACACCCATTTTAAGTGGTTGTGCCAGCTGTTTATGTTGTTACAGGTATAAATATCAAGAAGCGTGCCGACTGGCTGATGGAGGGCGGAAGAAAAAAGCTCCGTTTGTCTCGACGACGAAACAAACGGAGCCTGATGGGAAGCTGATGGTGATCAGTGATTGTTCAGTGTGGTCTTGCAGTCGTTGAGCAGTCGCTTGACATCGTCGAGTTTTTCCCGGGTGTCCTGCGGCAGTGATTCAATATTGTCAATACTGTTCATGGCTTTTTGCATGTCACTTAGACGCTGATCCACGGTTGCGATCGTGTCGTTGATCTGACTGGTGAAATTGACCAGAGTGTCTTTGGTGCGCAGCCTGATTTTCGTGCGAAAATCTCCAGCCTTAACCTTGTTAAGTTCTTGTTCAATGCGGTAAAGCGGCCCGGCAATTTTCTGTGGCAGAAATAACGCCAGCAGGGCGCCGCTGATCAGACTGATCGCTGATCCGGATAAGACAACCGGCAACAGCAGATCACTGACACGGCGAATTTTGATATGCGCCTGATAGAAGGTGTCGATGGTTTCGTGACGGGCATAGCCGTAGAGGATGAGTGCGGAAATGATGGAGGTCAGAATGATGATGCCGCCGATGCGGATCAGCAACCAGAGCTGTAAGCGGCGTTTCACATTCAGGTTGACCAGTTTGCGTTTGAATTTGTCAGCAGTCATGGGGGATTCCTTGTTCTGTTATGGTCAGTAATACCGCAGATCGGTTAATAATTTGTATGACATCCGGTGCACAGGGCTTTGGGGGACTTTTTGATCAGACGATGTTCGGTGTTGCTGCCATGCACCGTATGGCAGGTCATGCAACTGATTTTTCCGTTTTTAAGCCGTTTGTATTCCGGGGGGACAATCATATTCAACGGTGGCAGCACATTAACCGGGTGCGATTGTCCCGGCTCAAGGCCGGTATGGCATTTGTGGCACACTTGGGTTGTTGTATAAAGTCGTGTATTCAACGTGATGTGTTCGTCTTCCGAACGTTCACTATCCGCAGTGGTGGTCTCGACGAGAGCCTGAGACAGTGGTTCATCGACGGCTTGCTGCCTATCGGCCGTCTTTTGAACGCCAACGGACAAACTGGCTGGCTGGTGCGATTCCACCTCGATCCACAATTTGCCCTGAAGGTTTTTCAAGGCGATTCGATCTTCTTCCACTGGGGGTGCTGCAATGGGTTGCTCACGAACCGGCAATGTCAGAATATTGAACCGGTCGGTGGTTTTTACACGTCGATAGGGATCGCGGCAGGAGATCTCCACCACGTAACCGCCATCGGTGAA
The DNA here is from genome assembly GCF_000167355.1 of Desulfuromonas acetoxidans DSM 684. Classification (NCBI taxonomy): domain Bacteria; kingdom Pseudomonadati; phylum Thermodesulfobacteriota; class Desulfuromonadia; order Desulfuromonadales; family Desulfuromonadaceae; genus Desulfuromonas; species Desulfuromonas acetoxidans. The sequence goes on along the minus strand of NZ_AAEW02000005.1, from coordinate 155,939 downwards.
ATTGCGCAGATCAATGTGATGGTCATAAAGGTACAGATCATCTTCCTCATACACGACATCCAGAGCCTTGTTGCCGTAACTGGTTGTACACCGGCTTGGTTCATTGGTGTTCCAGTGCAGAGTGGCGCGTGGCACCAAACGAGTATCGAAATCGGTGAGATACAGGTTTTCGATGGCAAGCATCTGGTAACGGGGATTCTGCGTTTGTAGTGCGTCCAGATCAGGTGTGTCGAACTGATGGGTCTTTTTGCCTGCCTGTTGATACCAGAGATCGAGGATTAGGCGATCTTTGAGTTTGCGTTGCTTGATCAAAGCTGATTGATGAAAAGCCGGCGTGAAGTTTTCCACCAGCCAGGTGATCGGTTGTTCCTCATGGGAGGTTGTCTGCTTGTAGGCCAGCACATAGTTATTATTCGGCTCCGGTTGTGATACCGGCATCGATGGTTCGAATTCGTCGCGGGCATGACAGACGCGACATTTATACGCTCGTACCGGTTCGTGAACATAATAGCTTTCATCGATGACCTGTTTAATCTCGTCATGACAGTCAAGGCACAACGCATCATTGGCCTGACAGGTTAATGAGCTCAGCAGCAACAGGCAGAGGGACGTCACAACGATGGCATAAAAATGTTTGAGCTGGTCGTGCATGTTTAAGGCTCCTGAACCATGATGACATCTGGCGTTGATCCGACTTCGATCGTCTGAATGATTTTTTCCGATGGCAGATCAAGGACGACGATCGAATGGTTGATTTCATCAGCAATGTACAACAGGCGGCGTTTGTTGGAGATGGCCAGATCGTGGGGTGCCGCACCTGCCGCAATGTGCCGGGCGATCAACTGTTGCCCGTAGGGCAGTAACGCCAGCCCTGAGCGGGACTGTTCGGCAATGATGACATTGCGTTGAATGGTGTCGTCAAGCATGGCCATGGGGCGGCCCATGGTGGGAATGCGCGCCTGAAGAACGCCACTGTCGGGATCCAGTTGCAGGATCTGATAATCGAAACTGTCGCTGACAAACAGGGCATTGTTGGCATACACGGTTTCATACGGTTGTTGCCCTGCCGTCACTTCAGCCATCGTGGCCAGGCTGTCGGCACTGACCAGATGCAGTTGTTGGTCGCCAAGAGAGATCACCGCCAAGCGTGCCTGACCATTGTGCTCGAACCAGTAGGGCTGCGATGGCTCATGACCGATGTTGACTTGAGCCAGACGGGTTCCATTTTCAGCGTCGATTTTAAGCAATTGGCGGTTGACGGTATCGGTGACGAACAAGAATTCCCCGTCCGGGGAGATCTCCAGGCCTTCCGGGCTCTGAGTCATGGGCAAGGGAATGCGGTCGGTCATCTGTTGTGAGATACCGTCCCAGCGTTGAATCTGCTGGCGTTGACGGTCGAGAAAATAGATCAGTCGCCGGTCGTTATCGACCACCATGTCGCTGATTTGTCCCTGGAGCGGGTAGGCGGCGGTGACGGTAAATTGGTCGGTGCGGATGATATAAACCGTTGACAGGTCAGGGCACAGGGCGTAAAGCAGATTGTCCGCCAACGGTGCTACCTGATTTTCAACGACAAATTGCTCCGGAAGTGGGCGGTCAAGCGTGTACGGGGACAATCGACAGTGTAAAAACAGACACTGGCTCCCCGATGGCTTGAGAAGCAGATGGTTGGCGATCCCCAGAGTGACCTGCTCTGTGCGCAGGAGCGTGTTCTGTTCAGAATAGAGTTCAACACGAAATCGAACCTGATCGTACTGTGCTGCCGGAAGAGCATCCAACGCAATCAGGTGTTGGCGACTGGAACGTCTGGTGTCAGAAGTATTGCCACGGCAGGGGAGCCAGATATCTTTGCTGCGTAACTCCAGATCTTGAATTTCTAGGCGAAAATCCGCAGTGGATGTGTAATTGAGGTACACCGACACAATGCTGTCCGTTGTTGAGCGAGACTGGGTCGGCGTCTCAACGAGATTTGGTTGACAGGCAGCCAGTAGAATCACTGCAAGTAGTGTTGAGATCAGATATCGCCATCGAAAATAGTTCATGAAATTTCCATTAAATCTGCAAGAGTTACACATATTGTCCCTGGCCGGTTTAATCCTTACTGGTATGACAGTTGGAGCATAACCCGCCATCATTGCTTTCAGCATAGCCCCAGCGCATGGCTTTATAATAATTGGAGCCGTGAGCACGGTGGCAGGACAGGCAGTTGACGATGGTGTCATCGGCAAATGTCACAGTACTTTTCACACTGGCCACCGAAGCACTGGCCACCGGTGTGGCGGGCAGGTAGGGATTGCCGATGTCGCCATAGTTGCGGTATTCGGAATCAAGGTCGGTATTGCCCATGTCGTAATCTGTCGGATGGCGCAGCCAGGGGGAGCCGCCCCCGGTGCTCAAATTCGCTGATGGATTGTGGTACTGACCGTGACATTGCGAGCAAAAATAACTGATGGTCGATGTGTCACTGTACTGACCGGCATCATCCACCCCTTTGTACTGATTATGCAGCGCGGCTGTTGGCGTAAATTCCCACTCAGGATCTTCATATCCGGCAATGCCGACCAGAAGTCGATATCCATCCTCAGGTGCCGTTCCCGGTGCCGTAATTGCCGTGCCTTGGCTGTTCTTATGGTGGCCGCCGGAGATCGCCTGATACGGGTCACTTGTCGCATGACTGCCGTGGCAGCCGTATGTGCCGGCACAGGTGATCTGCTGGTTTGACCACAGACCGCCACCCGGAGTGGTGGCATCGGCCGCCTGTCGTCCGCCATCAAATCCAGGAGGTGCTGACAAGGTCAGATCGGGATTAGCAATGCCTTCAACGTTGTGTCCTTTGTAATCACTGGTTGCCACATATTTGAAAGTGCCGCCAGCCAGTGTATCTCCCTCAATACCGGAGGTGTTGTAATCAACTGTGCCGGTGTTATGAACAAACGGGGTGGAGTCGCCTTCGGTATTGGCACCGGTATGACAACCGACACAGTCGTTGAGCAGCAGAGAATGGTTTGGTCCGGAACTGTTGACCAGACTGTTGTTCTGACTGTTGTGCATGGTGTGGCAGTTGGAGCAGGGACCGATGACCTTCGCGTGTGTCATCGTTGCGAACAGGCACAAAAAAACCGCGATGAGACCGGAAAGGGCGTGGACTCTTCTCGTTGTCACCTGTTTAACTGCTTTTATTCTTCGATTGGCTGACATCATCATCACCGTTGATGATCCGAGTGGATCAGTGTTTAAAAACCTCAATGCGATCATTGCCCTGATTGACCACACACAGACGGTCCTGCCAGTCCATGTGCAGTTCACTGGGGTAATTTAATTGGCCACGCCGGGCGCCGCGGTGGCAAAAGCCGTACTTGAACAGCCCCTTTGCCGTGAAAACGGCAATTTTGCCTTGTGGGCGGTCCAGGATGTAGATCATGCCGTGCGAATCCAAGACAAAGGAAACCGGCCGATCCAGATCCCCTTTAAGGGCAATCGTGTCCTTGTGCTGGCCATCCAGAGTAAAGCTGTGTAATTGCTGATGCTGGCTGTCCAGAGCATACAAGGTGGAGCCGGCAATTTTAAAATCGATCAGCTGGCTGTCGCGTTTTCCTGCAAAAATGGTGGTGATTTTGAGGTTGTCGTCCAGTCGAAAGATCCGGCCACTGTGACTGTCGGCAACATAAAGCCGTTGCTGGTCATCCGTAGCCACGCGGTCAATCAGCATCGGCTGGCCACTCGTTTTACTCACATTGAAGCGGCGCACATCACGACTGTTCAAGTCGATATACAACAGTTCGTTGGTGCTGCGTTGAACCACCCACATCTTGCCGGGCGCACCGAAGGCCATGCTGACCGGTTTTTTCAGGCGGCCCATGGCATCAAAGCGATCGATCAATTGGCCCTGTTCATCAAACGACACCAACTGGTCGGCGTTATAATCGATGACGTAATAGCGTTTGCGGGCCTGATCGATTACCAATCCCGATGGCGCATCAATGGCCATCTCTTTGGGGAATGACAGACTGCTGTGCCAGGATGGCGCCTTGGCACAAACCAGCGCCGGAACCAACAGCAGCAGAGCCAGGCAAAGCAGGTGTTGGGTCAACCTGATGCTGTTTTTTTTGTGGATTACGCCCATGTCGACGGTGTCCGTCTTTCGTTGTTGGGATGAAAATAAACGCATAGTGTCCCTCCTAATATCCGGCATGACACAGGATACACAAACCCTTATCGCTGGTTCCCCTGAGGTTGTACTTAAACATCGTGCCGTTACAGGGATCATGACAGGAGATACAATTCATCGGTTGGCCATTGCGGGGATCAAGCGCTTTATCCCCCATCGGATGGCTGAAATTGCTGTGACGCTCATGGCAGTCAACACAGGCCGAGTCGTTATCTTTTTTGCGCATGGCCGGCAGATCGGAGCCGTGCAGTTGATGACAGGTCACACAGTTATTGGCATCAGGATGCACATAAAGGCTTGTGGCGCGGCGCTCAAATTTTCCTTCGTGGCATTGACGACATGCCTGGCCCGGTGCCTGTTTGATCAACCCCTGTTGACGACTGGCATGGGGACTGTGGCAATTGAAACATCCATTGGTCTGGGATCCGACAACCCGGTGGCTGAACTGGTGGTTGAACGACGTCAGAATCTCTTCATGACAGCTTAGGCACAAACTCAGATCGTTGTTGCGCGAGTGGCAACTCTGACATTTTCCCTCGGCAAACGGTTGATGCAGGTTCTCGCGTAACAAGCTGACCTGTTGCGATTTGTGGGGCTGGTGACATTCCAGACAATCGACACCGTCCAACGAGCGGTTAAGGTGTTGACGGCGCAATGCCGGGCTCGATTGATGACAGCTCAAACACACCGCGCTGTTATCCGCTTTAAGCAGGGCGCGCCGATCACCGGAGTGGGGCAAATGACAGGTGGCGCATTGCCCTTTGGCAAACGGTGCGTGGCTTTTACCCGGTTGCTCGTCAATATCGTTATGACAGGTCAGACACAACTCGGACATGGAGCGTTTTAACAGGCCCGATGTTGCCGAAGCGTGTGGTTCATGACAGGCACTGCATTGCCCCTCGGCGACCGGTTGATGAACAACTTTTTTGCTAAAAACGTTGGCCTCAAAGGTATCGTGACATTGAAAGCACAGCTGGCTGCCCTGTTTGAGCAACAGACCGTCAAATTTGGCCAGATGTGGATTATGGCACTGGTCACATTTGTTTTTGGCGACCGGTGCATGGGTTACCTTACCGTTAAAAAGGGCTGGGTCGTGGCATTGAAAACAGGGAGAGGCAGCGAATGAGTTACTCACACTGACCAAAACCAGGGCCGGAAGCAGCAACGACATAATCCAACTGCGATAATTCATCAGTGTGTCCCTCCCTGGTGGCAGGCCTGGCAGTTCTTCTCTACAAAAGGCTGGTGTTTAATCGGGAATGTCAAAGAGCGGTCCTGACCGCCGTGGCTGTCGTGACAACTCAGGCAACGATCTCCTCCGGGAGCGATCCCACCGTGGTGGACAGCCAGTTGCTGGGGAGATTCTTCATGGCATTGTTGACAGAGACGGTCAACGTCCATGGTCAGCAAGTGAGGGCGATCTGACTGATGAACATTGTGACAGGCGGTACATTGTCCCTGACGAGCCGGTTCATGAGCGACCCCTGTGGCCCAGTAATGATCGACATCGTGACAGCTCAGGCACAAATCGGGTAAGGCCTGTTTGAGGTTGGCAACATAGCCGCTGCCGTGTGGATGATGGCAGGTGGTGCAGTTGCCCTGGGCAAATGGCGAATGCTGATGCACTTTTTTGTCGTTGACCAAATCCTGATGACAGTCAAAGCAGATGGCATTGGTGTCCTTGACGGTCAGACCGGCATAATTACTGGCATGTGGGTCATGGCAGGTTTGGCATTGCCCCTGTTTAAACGGGCTGTGGGTCGGGCCATGCAAACGCATCTCTTCGGTTTCTTCATGGCAGGTGGCGCACAGCGCCGCGCCCCGTTTTTCAAGCAGATTGCGGTTGTTGCTGCCGTGGGGTTGATGGCAACCGGAGCAGTCGTTGGTCGCTGCCGGGGCATGCAGGTTGAGACGGGCTAACGGCTCACGCATGGTTTCGTGGCAGTCTAAACACAGCTCCTGTTGTGGCTCGACCAGCAGCGATGGCTGTGTGCTGCCATGGGGCGCGTGACAGGTGTCGCAGGCGGTGTCACTGACCGGGGCATGGGAAACCCGCATGTTTTGTTGGCCCTGTTCATGACAGGAGGCGCATAAGCTGTTGAGTGGTGCCCGCAGCAGCGCCGGTTGGTTTGTGGGTGAACGGTGCGGGGTGTGACAACCCAGACATTGCCCGGTGGAATACGCCGGATGTTGGCTGGTTTGCTTTTTCTCCCGGTCATGGCATTGAAAACACAAGGTTTCAGGGGCTTGCGTCAGCAAATTGTCATGATCGCTGGCGTGAGGGTTATGGCAGCTGAAACAGTCACCGTCTTTGACGGGTTGGTGACTGCTCTCGTGGGCCATATCCTGTTGCAGGGCATCGTGACAGCCGAGGCATAAATCAGCATCGTGACGAACTAAGTCAAACGGTGATGGGTTTTGCGAGCTGACATGACAGCCGGAACAATCTCCTTCAAGAATGGGTTGATGGATGCTTGGTCGCAACAGTCCCTCACGATTAGACGAGTGAACCGTGTGGCATGAACTACAGCCTGTTGTGACCTGATAGCCGCTGTGATGCTGCTTTATCTGGGCCTTGTTGTCATGACAGGTCAAACACTGTGCGCTTTCCTCTTGGGTCAGGCGATTCGGATGCATCGAGAAGTGGGGGGCATGACAGGTGCCGCAGCTCTGATCCACCGGTTGATGCCGAACGCGTCCGGAGAATAACGACTCGTCATGGCAGGTGATGCATAAATCGCGTCCACTCTTGACCAGCAGGGCGTCGTTGCTGCCACCGTGCGGATCATGGCAGGGCGCGCAGTTGCCTTTGGCAACCGGTTGATGGACGACGGCATCCTCAGCCGTTGAGGTGATCTGCTGGTGGCATTTGAAACAGAGTTCATTTTCAGCGGTATTGAGGTAAACCCCGCCGAGTAGCCCGTGGTTACGATGACAGCCGTTGCAGGTTCCCCCTTTGAGAGGATCATGCAGACAATCGTGCTGCAACATCGTCTGATATTCAGCATGACAGTCGAGACAGTCTTTAACGACTCGTCTGGCTGAGCCTCCCGATCCGGAACAGCCATAGCTGAGTAACAACATACAAAGAACGATCAAAAAAGATGGGAACCATCGATTCATCATTTATTGCCCCTTGTTGAGTTCATTGAGACAGCGTTGCCATTGATTTTGATTCACGGTAATTGTCGTGCGTTGGCGCAGCTGCGCAACCAGTTCAGCGCGTCGTTGGCTGAACTTTGCCTGCGTCAGTTGCGCTTTCAGGGCATCACGGATCTGGTCAAATGGCTTGTAATCCACCTTAGGTTCCTCAATTAAGCGGATAAAGTGGAAGTAGCCATCCACCTCTAACATGTCGGATTGCCCCGGCTGTAAACGGTCAATTAAGTCCTGCATTTCCGGGATAAGATGGGCCAGTGGTGTTGTTTTCGTTTCAATGCCTGCGGGAGATAACGGTGATAATGTCTGATAAAAATCAGCGCCTTGACGCAAATCTTCACGCAATTTCAGGGCCATTTTTTCGTTGCGCGTTTCCACGCTGGCATAACGGACCCGCACCGGATAGGCATAGTCCTCTCGGTGCTCGTTGTAGTAGTGGCTCAGTTCCTCGTCACTGACCTGGGTGTAGGGCAGGATCAGTTTGCTTTCCAGTTCACGGATCAGACGATGGCGCTGGTAAAAAAAGTACACCGACTGAAAAGGCGGCTTTGATTCATAGTGGCGATTGAGCGCTTCCATGCTGGTGAGCGATTGAGCCACAATATCGTTGGCAACGCGCTGGACAATCTCCTCAAACGAGGTGTCTTTCATCTCTTTGCCGCCGAAACGCTGATAGTGGCTCAGCGCGTTTTTGTAGAGAATCTGGCCGGTGATGGTGAAATCGGGAAATGTAATCATGGCCGCTTCGGCGACATCCTCTTCCGGACCGTCTTCATGGATCCGTTTCATTCCCTGCTCATCCATCTTGACCTGATACTTTTCCATTAAACGCATATTGAGTTGACCGGTCAGCTCACGTTGTTTGTCCTTGCGTAATGTATAGCTGATTGATTCAGCGACATTGGCCCGATCATTGTCATTGCCCGGATCACGTTGCATAATCTCGAGAATAAACCAACGATCCTGATAACTGTAAGCCGGCAGGTAACGGGTTTGTGGGTCTTGTTCGTACAAGGTGCGAACATGCGGTGGTAACTGGTTGGGGCGTTGAACAATCGGTTCAGACAAACCTGTTTGCGGCAATTGCAATAATGGGTCGGCAAGAACCTCGTCGCTGGATAATCCTTGACTGACCGCCTGCATAAACGCAGCACATTGTTCCTCGCTGTCCAGTTCAATGGAGCGTAATTTGAGCAACGGTGTATAATCACGGTGATAGATGCGATCGATCTCCTCATCACTGACGGAGATTTTTTCATCCACTTCCTCATTTTTCAGCATCATTAGTGAGCGAACCTTCAAGAAGGTATGCACTTTTTGCTTGAAACGCGGTTCATCATACAGCTGCATCTGCTCCGCTTCATCAGAGAGAAGTATCCAGTCGATGAAGTCATCCGGACTTTGCGGTTGTTCCATGCCCGGTTCTTTCCATTCCTGCCACCAGTTGAGGAAGTCTTGACGATTCCAGGATTGATCGTTGATGGCGACAAGCGGTGGATCCTGCCAGAACAGGGCATGGCTTGTGCTACCTATCCATAACAGACAGATCAGGGTGGTCAGGCTGATTCTTACGCAGATTTTTGACAACTTACAACTCCTCGCGCTATCCAGTCGTTAAAAATTTCGGCAATGATCTGCCGAATCAATTCACTACGGGTGCGAATGACACCGTAATGAAGAATGGTGCGATAATCTTCACCGCTGCGACGCAGAAAGGAACTGACAATCAACTGTCCATCCGTGGCATTGATCAGTTCCAGTTGCAGGGTGATGATCGGAACAATTTCGCCCTGTTTTTTCTCATCATCAATCGTCAGAATGCGACCGCGGATAATGACTTTGGTTTTGAGCTCTTCGGCCAGGGCGGCATACAGTTCCGTGCTGCCGTGTTGGGTCAACTCCGAGGTAAAGACCTGTCGTTTTTGTAGGAACAGGCGCACATCCGCTTCATTGACAACTTGAGCTTCGCGCTGTAACAGCTCGGTCTGACAGATCTTTTCGGCAATTAAACCCAGTCTTGGTTCATCCGTGTCGTTGGCAAAAGGCAGCACGGTAATCCGGCAGAATCCGGCTGATTTATGCTGGCCGGGAACTTCCGTCGTTGTTGGTGTTTTTCCGGCACAGGCGATTAACATACTGCAGAGCAGGATGTGTGCAATCAGACGCGCCATATCAAAAATCCACAGACCAGAGGCTGTTTTGAGAGGGGCGTTGTGCCACACGCTCATGATCGCTGCTCAGGTCCAACTGGGCGGTTTTGATCTCAACATTGTTGCCCAGACGATCCAAAGCCTGCACGCTGCAGATCAGCCGGTCTGCCTCCAGGTTGACAGGAATTGCCACCAGTGATGGCAGCTCCCAGCCGGTTTTGTTGTAGACGGAGTTGCCCTCGGGAGTTTCCAACTCCAGTGACCATTGCTCCACCGGTACCAGTTGGTCTTGCGCTGGAAGGAGTTTCAGATAATTTTTGCCATCGATTTGAACCTGGCTGATATTGATCATGTCCTGATTGGCGGGTTGCAGATAAAACTTTGTTGCCACCTGATTACGGTTCCCGGCAACATCCCAGACCTGCATGATCATGGTGTAGCGACCGGTTTCAAGGCGATGGTTGTAGGCATCCGTGCCGCGCCATTCAAGGCGTTCGGGCAATGATGCGTTTTTGCCTTCGGTGAGAATTGTTTTTCCCTCACGATCTTTGATCATTAACTGCCAGCGGTCCAGAGGGCGATCCTCTTCGAGCCGCGGCAAGATCACCACGCTGTCGGAAAAGGCATAGGTTTCTTCAATGTTCAAGCCGGTGGTGACATGCATCTTCAGTGGTGGCGGCGTATTGGCCACATGATAACGGGTCAGGTTGTCTACTGTATCGAGTTTATCCTTGGACCAGTGAATCTTCAGATGAACAGGATGACTGCCGTTGCGTGGGCTGGTTGCGACCTGTCCTTCATAACAGTTGGGAATTCGGCTCTTGCGTAAAATAGTGCTTCCGGCGCTGGTTTCCACCTCAAGATAGGTGGGAGCCTGGTTAAGAAATTTAATCTGAACACGGCAAAATACCGGGTTGCCGTTGCGCACCAGAACCGGTTTCAGGTCGATGTCGGTAATCCGGTAGTCAGGCAGCGAGGCTTCGCGTTGCGGCAGGTCGGGGATTTTGGCGCTGAGTAGAGCCGCAGTGGTGCGCAATGAATGCTGTTTGAGATCGTCGTCGGTCTCCAACCGACCGATCCCCAGCAACGGCTGACTGTCATTGATGTGATCGCATACCGTGGCACCCCAGATCTGTTCGCCGCTTTCGCCATCAAGCAGTACCAGAGTCAGGGCGATTTTAGACTGCCGATGAATGGCGCGTTCAGTGATGGTGGTAAGTAATACACCGTCGCTGTTAAGCTGTTGGGCCATGCGCCGTGCCGTCAGCGAATCAATCTCGCCACTGCGGCGGATGCTGTTATCCACCAGAAAGGCGAGCATCTTCTGGTAGGGGACGACATCGAGTCCCTGTTGCTGAAAGACATCTGAGAGCTGTTTGGTCAACGTAACGTCCAGACCGCTGCGTGAGGCTGTCAGGTCGTGGACCGGCATCACGGTAAGACGATATGCCGAGGCTGACGTCACCAGAAGCGCGCTCACGATCAGACAGATAAAACAGCTGGACATACACGCTCTCAGCATCATCAACTCTCGCTTAATGTTGCCAATAGATCATCAATCAGGCGAAACAGGACACTGTTGGTGTCTTCGGCGGTTAGGCCGAACAGACGACCGGCTGTGCTGTAGCCATTGGCATGATGGCTGGCTTTCCAGACGACATTGCCGGTCTTAATGTCCACCATGCGCAGACTGATGGCGATTTCAGGGTAGGTATAGGAGCCGTTACGCACCTCGGTGAATTCATCGACTGAGCCGGCAATATAGGCTTCAATGTTGAATTCGCGCGCCATCCGTTTCGCAACACGCTGGTCGATCAGCTCTTTTTCGTTGGAACGGATCTCGTCGCGTAGAAAACGGTGCAGTTCCCCCTTTTCCACAACTTCATACAAACCGTGGCCGAGAATGCGGGTGGTCAGCAGTTCACGGCTTCGTTCCTCAATGCCTTTGCGTGCCGTAAAGTTTTCCAGCGGCAAAATAGCGATTTTTTTGATATAGCCCAGGCCGACCGCCGGGTCGGTGTAGTGATGGCCAGTTTTGGCACATCCTGCACAAAGTAAAACGGCAATCAGTAGCAGGCGAATGGCATAGTTCACGTTAACCTCACTTCGTTTTATCAGGGTCATCTGTTGGTTTATGCAATAAATGTTCCTCAGAAATTGTAGTTAAGAGTCGTCAGGCCGGACCAGGTCTGTTCTTCGCCATCGTCTGCCCAGGCCAGACTCTGGCGGAGGTTGAAAATCGTACTTAAGTTCCAGGTCAGGTTGAAACTGGCCGACTGCACCGTTGTATCCGCTTTGAGATAGGCATAACGAAAATCAGTCTGAATTTTCCGGGTCAGGCGGAAATTCAGTGTTGAATAGAGATTGTCTGTCGCATCGTTGCGTTTGTAACCCGTTGTCAGGGAGATATACGTCGATGGACGATAGACGGTGTTGATCTCGTAATTGTTGTCACTGCTGCCGTCATCGTTGTCGCGATAAGTGTAACTGGCTGACAGATTAAACGAATCGGTAAAGCGTGCGGCAATATCGAAGCGATAGTCCCAGTTGGTCGTCTCTTCGTTATTCTCTTTATCCTGACTGCGGGTCCAGTTTGCCGACAGTCCGGCCGTTAGGTCGGGAAACAGGGTCGCTGACAGATGGCTGTTCAAAGTGTCGGAGCGGCTGTTGAGGCTGCTGTCGATAAAATGTTCCGTACGTGTTCCCCCCAGAGAGAAACTCAAACTGTTGAGCGGCGTGGCCCGGTAGGACAGAGCATAGGAGCGGTTCTTGATGGTATCCTGATCTTCGATGTCATCGGTGGTTTCCGTGACACTCATGGACAGGGCAAAGTACCGGTTGAGATTGAGGGCACTGTTGAGGGTCTGATTGAACTGAAGCGATTGCGAGCGACTGTCTGAATCGGTGTCATTGCGGTTGAAGGTGTAGCCCAGGTTCCACTGATCCCATGGCCTGAAACTGATGCTGCCCTGACTTAAATGGGTGCGGGTCAGTGTGGTCAGAGAGCTGTCTCCCGGTGCCAGTGTCACCAGTTGGTTGACATCGATTTCGGTAATAAAGGCGGTACTGACACCCGCTGTTGATGTGACAACGGCCTTGATATAGCGCAGGTTTTCAACCGCTGATGGAAATTCAACGGTGACCAGGGTACGGCCATCCTCAACGGAGTAAATGATGGTTGTCGGTGTGGTGACTGGTGACCAGTCATCGTTGTTGAGGCTGCCATAAAAACTCCAGCTTAAACGGCTTTGCGTTGTCGCGTCGATTTCGCGGTCGAGATAAAAAACCAATTCATTGAAACTCTCCAGGTTGATTTGCACCCCGACATTGACCGTTTCCGTCGGCTGCAGCAGCTCAACGCCGGTTGGGGTAAACAGATCGTTATCGATCAACGCCGGTTCTGACGCCAGTGGATCGTTTGACGGGGTGTCATCGAGGCTGGTGATCCCGGCACTGGGCAAAAGCGGCCGGCTGATCTGACTGCTGCCCGATGTGGCTGTAATGGTGTTTTTATCATGGCTGTACTTGTGTGAGGCAATGACACTCAAGCGGTTGTTCCAGTAGGTGTCCTGCCACTGAATACGTGCCGAATGATTGGTGTTTTCATTCTCGGTGTCTTCGATTTTATTGGTGTCGATACTGTTGGTGAAATCGTAAAGAAATGACAGGAATCGCCATTTATATTTAAGACTCGAATCGAAAATGTCCGACTGCTGATCACTCGTTTTCGGTGAGGCATCATCCGTTGTCGTGTTCTGGCTGTAGTTGAGACGCAGTTGCGGCCAGTACCGTTCATCCAGTGAGCTGATAAACGTCGTACTCCAACTGCGGTTGATGGTTGTCGGTTCATCTTCAACCTTGCGGCGGTTCTCCATGCCGTTAAGGCTCAGGTTGAACAGGTCGTTATTGAGGCCGATGAGAACCGACGGTGACAGGGTTTCGGTATCTGCTGAATCTTTTTTCTTGTTGGTGGTATAGCGCATGTTAGCCGACATGCGCAGGGCAGAGGTCAGATCATTGCTCAGATCCAGATTGTAGCTCTGGCCCAACTTCCACTGGTCACTGTCGTCGCCATAGGGCTGGCTCCAGTTGCCGGTGAGATGCAATGGGGATGACGCAGCTTCGACGGCAAACAGCAGTGCCAGCGACAAGGATGCGACAGTCTTTTTTATACCCTGCAATAACGACATAAGAATTCAAGCATCCGGGTTATCGGGATAAAGAGGGTGTAACCCGTCGATTCAATCACATGAAATAACATGAGTGCTCCGCCACCGCGAGCGGTGGCGGAGCAGGGCGTGTGCCACTGATGCGGCACCATCATCATTAATGGCCGGGGAGTACCAGCGCATGCGGATCAAAATGGCAATCCGTGCAGCCATTGAACTTGTCGAGCATCCCCTTGCTGTGCGGCAGACCATGGCAATCCTGACATTGCGGGATGTTGCCGTGGGTCTCCTGGTGACAATAGGCACACTGTAAAGACGCGTGCTTTTTGTGGGTACTGATCAACCGTGAGTTGATCTCTTCATGGCAGGTCGCACAGACACCGTTGGGAGTCTCTTCGGTGTAACGAATTTCCAGCGGTTTATGGACCGGATGGCAGCCCATGCAAGAATCATTGTTGGCATAGTCGGTGTGAGGCTGCTCATGGCATTCAACACAATCCGGCTTGTAGCCGTGCTGGGTGTGGTGACAATCACTGCAGGCTACTTTGCTGTGAGCGCTCGGATACTGGGTGACTTCAGCCGATTGGGCGGTATGGCAGTTGGCACAGTCTTTCTCCAGGGTTGTCATGTTAGTCAGGCCGGCAATCGGCATATGGGCATTGCCATGACAGCTCAGGCAATCGAGGAATGTTGGTCCGTGGATTTCGCCATGACAGGTGGTGCATTGGGGGACCACATCGCTCCAGTTCTTGTCCGGGCGATAGGTGTGGAATGTCTCGTGGCAGAATTGGCAGTCAAGCTGGTGTTTGCCACCATTGTCACGGATGATTTCAAAGACAGAATAGTGGCAACGGGCACAATCAAGTGTTGTCAGAGGTTTAACGTCCTGCTCATAGGGACTTTTTTCCTCTTTGTCACGTGACTTGGCCTGGGCGACCGAGGTTACCATGGAGCTGTTGGTTGGTTCAACGCAGCCCCAGATGCCGGCGATAAATGCGACGGCGATAAATACGCTGAGATGTCTTTTGATTCGTTTCATGGGTCTCCTCTTCATAACAACAGATAGATAGGTGTTAACAGTCTATCGCCGGATTATTTTTCCAAGCCGTGTGGATCGATATGGCAGCTGATGCAGTCCGGAAATTTCGTGTGCAGAGCGGCATCGTGCGGCGTGCCGTGGCAGGTGGTGCACAGCGGTACCATCTTGTGCTGCATTTTATGGCAGTAGGCGCAGCTCAAATCATGGTGCTTGGTGGTGTTTTGGGCCAGCACGGCGGTTTCCGTCTCATGGCAACCGGCACAGTAGGCTGACTGGATGTTGTCCGGATACTTAACGACCGTCGGTTTATGAGGTTGGTGACAGGTGATGCAATCCTCATAAATCATCTCTTCAGTGTGCGGCTCGTGACATTCCAGGCACGGCAGGAATTGCCCGTGAGCCAGATGGCATTCTTTACAATCCAGTTCACTGTGCATACTGGGGTAGTCAACCAGTTGGGTGCCCTCATTTTCATGACAGCTGATACACACCGGCTTGACGGTGCCGGCTTCATCAAGGTCGATCTCAAGAGGGTAGTGCGGGTAGTGACAGCCGATGCAGTTGTCAATGGTGTAGTGGGTTTTTTCCGCCGGATCATGACACATGGAGCAAGCTGGAATTACTTCCGTTCCCTTGGGGGGGTGCTCCAGGTGGCAATCGAGACAGGTGACGGCGGTGTTGTGCTTGCTTCCTCGTGTTGTGACGTCGGTAACGACCTCGTCGTGACATTTGGCACAGTCGTCTGTGCTCAAAGGGAGTGGGTCGGCCAAAGCTCCTGATGTCGTCAGCGACAGCAGGGTCAGACTCAACACAAAGATTGTGGCACGTCTCATCATGTTTTCCTCCTGAAAGTTGAATTTCATGGCGTGTCAACATCCTTGACACAATGCGATAAACTACGGTCAACGTTATTGCGCCGTAATTGAAAACTCCTGAATACGATGGTTAAATGTGTCTGTAATATAAATATTTCCTTCCATGTCGACGGTGACATCCGTCGGGTAGAGAAACCAGCCGGGCCGATTCCCTTTGCCGCCGATCTCGAACAGATAGTCTCCTCCCAGGGTGTAGGAAGAAACCGTGTGGCGCAGGTAGTCGACGATGTACAGACGGCGGTTTTTGCTGTCGACGCTGATGCCTCGCGGTCGCGCCAGCTTGCGTTCCGCGCCACCTTTTTCGCCAAATTTATAAAGAAACTTCTCGTGTAAATCGTAAACAAACACCCGGCCACGCTCCTCACTGAGAAAGTACAGATTGCCATGGCTGTCACAATCCAGAGCCTGAATGGAAGCTGGTTCCGGAATGCCGAGTTTTTCATCCTTGGGGATGATGTCGTGCTGGTAGCGCCAGTTCTGATCGAAAACACTGACCGCGCTTCTTTCAACACTGAGTACGTAGAAACGATTGTTCGTATTTGCAATCAGGCGTGTTGCAGTAAACTTGCCCAATTGCGGATTGAGCTGCGCCGGACGTATCTTTTTTTCAATAATGAACGCCTTGTTGACCAGAGCAATGTAACCGTCGCCATTCTCGGTACTGCCGCAGGTGACGTAAAATCCCTCTTTGCTCGGCAGACAACTGGTCACCCCCATAATGCCGCGTCCCTGATCTAAGCTGGCAATGGGGAACAACTCGTTGTTAAAAACCACCAGCTGCGATTTCCCGGCATCCGTGACAATGATTTCGTCACGAGTGTCGTCGTAGGCAATCGTTGTCGGGTAAGACAGCGGCTGCTCGTTATCATCAACATGACGTGTTTCCACCAGCCGGATCGTATTGATCTGGGTTTGAGCCACACATTCGGACGCACAAATCTGCATGAGACCGAAAAGCACACCGATGAAAAGAAACGGTGGAAAAAAATATTTATTTTTTTTTTCGCGCTGTGCTGAGTCCACCCGTTGCCGTTCCCTGTTTTGTGGTAAAGTGGGTGATATGCCCCACTTTGTTGACGCTTTTATGCGTTAAATGCCTCTCGGATTGTGATGTTGGTGCTCCCTCAAGGCACTGAGTTTGTTCGGTGAAAAAGTCACGACAGACACCATCATTTTCAGATGTAAAAAAGCCTAGTTGAGGCCTCTGTTGTCATCCTTCAGATCCTCGATTGAAGGATTCTTCATCGAAGTCTCAATATGGTTGGCTTTTTGCAAACACCAGTAGCGTCATTTGTCGTTCATGAGAAATTGCAACAATGAAACCAAATTTTTTCACGCGGTCGGATTCGGCAAATGACAAGGAAAATTTTAGGTGCCTGGTCGAACAGGTGGTGTGTTGACTGGTTGATTTTGATCTTTACTGACGGTATTGCCCCAAGACGTATGAACCGGGCGGGAGGTTGTCTGTCCCATGAATAGTGAGCGAATTCTTGTTGTTGATGATGAAAAACTGATTAACTGGTCACTGGTTGAAATGCTTGAAGATGCCGGCTATATGGTTGATTCGGCAACGACTGGTGCTGAGGCGCGCAGTAAGTTTGCCTCTTTTCAGCCAGAAATGATTTTGCTGGACATCGCTTTACCTGACGCTAACGGCATGGAACTGTTGCAGGAATTCAAAGAGCAGGATGAGCAGGTCATGATCATTATGATCACTGCCAACGCCGATCTCGATTCCACGGTCAAGTCCTTGAAACTTGGTGCCGATGAATATATCGGTAAGCCTTTTAATCTTGATGTGATTGAACACCGCGTCCGTCAGATTCTCGACAAGCGCCGCCTGAAAAAACAAACCACAACCACCAAGCGGATTTTGCGGCGTCAGAACGATTTTGACCAACTGGTCGGCTCATCGGCCAAGATGATTGAAGTGTTCAAGATGACCAAGATCTGTGCGGAAAGTGATTGTAAAACCATTCTGATTCTTGGCGAAAGCGGTACGGGAAAGGAGCTGGTCGCTCGGGCTATTCATATGCACAGCTCGCGTGCGGATGCGCCGTTTATTGATGTCAACTGCGCAGCCATTCCCGACAATTTGCTCGAAAACGAACTGTTTGGACATGAAAAAGGGGCGTTTACCGATGCTTCCCAGCGTGAAGAGGGGATCTTTGAATGCGCGGATGGCGGTACCGTTTTCCTCGATGAAATTGGCGACATGCCTCTGGCTATGCAAACCAAGATTCTCAAGGTGATTGAGACACGGCGCTACCGGCGGGTTGGCGGTCGCAGTAATCTCGAAGCGAACGTGCGGATTGTCACAGCGACCAATCAGGACCTTCCCGCTCTGGTGGAGCAAGGGTTATTCCGTGGTGATCTGTACTATCGCCTTAATGTGATGTGTATCCATTTGCCACCATTACGTGAGCGTATCGATTGTATCCCCAGCCTGGTTGAATATTTTATCGGTCGGCTTAACGCTGAATACGGAAAGAAAGTGCAGGGATTGGAAAAGGAAACCATGGCCTATTTAAAGCAGTATGACTGGCCGGGCAATGTGCGTGATTGCGTAATACTATTGAGCGGATTATGATGCTGGACCCGGCACCTTTACTGACGCCAACTTTTTTACCGCGTGAAATCCGCCACCCCAACCACGATTTGATTACCGATCAGCCCGTGGACAGCGATACGTTGGTTTCGACAGATAGCTCCGGCATGGGGATTACCCTGCCACCCAACGGTATTACGCTGGACGAAGTTGAGAAAATGCTGATTCAACAGGCGTTGCTGCGTTATGACGGTAACCAGACCAAAGCAGCCAATTGTTTGGGCATGAGCCGTGACACCATCCGCTACCGGATGAAAAAGTTTGGTTTGAATTAACGAATGATATCAGTCAACGATTGATAGGTATAACGCACAAAGGGGAAGGCAGATGCCTTCCCCTTTGTGCGTTTGATGTCTTTTAATGCTTAGAATAGACGATAGTTACTGTTGTAGCTGCTGTGAAAATGGCAGCCGGTGCAGTTGTTGACCTGAGGCCCCTTGCCGCTTTCATGACAGTCTGTACAAGCATAGCCGTCATTGGCCTGGTGGTGGAACGCGCGAAGGTCTGCCGTTGCTGCATGGCAACTGCTGCACAGATCTCCCCAATACGTGGTGCCCACGGGCAGAGACACCGCATTGTTATTGACAATGGGACGAATTAAAAAGATGTTGGGTGATCCATGAGCTTCGTGACAATCGGTACAAGCCAGGATATAGCTTCCCTGGTTGCTGTCGATAAAAGGAGTACGGCATTCGGTTTTGGCCGGTAGATCGATCGCACTGCCTTTGCCGTGAATTTCAGTGCCCCAGTCGAATTGATACAAAGGACGTCCGAGCGTCGTACTGTAGATGGACGTGGTTTTGTTGTGGCAATCGGTACAAAAGGTATTGACGTCGGTCAGGTTGGAACCGTCATCTGTGGTGTTGTTTTCCGGCTCATGGTTCGAGGTTGAACCGTAGTAATACGGTGCTTGGTAGATCCCTGTTGCGGCATAGGTCGACATCTTTTCCGAGCTGTCGTCTCCCCAGACGCCCCACCCGGAAAGCGGCGTGTGCTGACTGGGGCGTGATAACGGATAGCCGCGACTGTCGACGGTTTTGCGGCCAGTATCCGAGTTGGCTGGATCTCCTTGGACCGCATGGGGGTTGTGGCACCCCTCACAAGGGTGGGAGGCGCTGGTGTATCCCCATGGTAAGCCAACGGCTGCAGATGAGAGCAGAGTTTTTATATCGTCAAGATTATGGGTTGAGGCGATGTCCACAGAATCGAGATCAAAAATATCCTTGATGGAACTGGCAAAATCGGTCGTCAGGCCACCAGCACGGTAGCTGTAGCTGTGATTGACAATTGCTGAGTTGGCGACACCGATCGTTCCATCATGACACTCGACACAGAAATTATCGGTTGCTGAGGTGTAGGCCGAAGTGAACAGAGCGTGCTTTGTCGGCGAGTCATCAATAACCGGTGAGGGTTCATTGCCGTCAATGGATGCGTGCTGTTCATGACAGTGGGCGCAGTTGCCTATAGCGTATGGGCCGTCGAGGCGGTCTACGCCATACGATGCATTGCCATGGGCAGAATTGAGATAATCACCAGCCACCACCGGGCTAGTGGTGATCAGCAACAGCATCAGAACAATGAACGATGTGAGCGGACCTGGGCGCATCGTTTTCCTCCGAAGGGTTAAAGCAGAAACACAGCTAATCTGTAGTGATATTGCACAAACTTTGCCAGATTTCAGAGGAATGGTGCTGCGTTCAGAGCTTTGTCAGACCGACCAACTTGAATTGGTCATCAAATTCAATCATAAACCGGCCGTGGATTCCTGAATGGGTGAGGAATTTACGAAAGTTGCTGGCGGGAAGTTTGAGCATCTGACCGTTGTCGGCCTGAATGCGAATCCAGGTGGCTGAACCCTGATAGTAACGCAGAAAATCGTCAGCGGAAATGTTGAGTGAAAAGGTGGTTCGTGTCATAAATCGGGCCCTCCTGAGACGGAAAACCGTGATCCACAGAGGCTGTGGATAACTTCTGGAAAACTACCTGAATAAAAAGCTAAACTCCCCGTTTTACGAAGGAATTGACGGATTGCATAAAAAATAGGCAGATAGAAAAGATCTAATAATTACAAAAGGTTATAGTCTGGAAAAACATTTAAACAGCCATAATGTTGTCGTTTGTATACAATTGTATCTTTTCAGTGTTTTAACTGTTCAAGACCCTGTTCAATTGAAATTTTCGGTTGAAAACCCAACTCTTTTTTAGCGGCATCCATGGAAAACCAGTGTGCTGTTGATAATTCCTTAGCCACAAAGCGGGTCATCGGCGGTTCCTTTTTCAATTGTAGCATTCGAAAAATTGTTTCACAGAGTCCGCCAAGGATATAAGCCAACTGTCGTGGCACGGTTTTACATACCGGAGCAATGCCTTGCGTTGCTAGAATACCATTGACAATATCCCACAAGTAACGGGGGTCATCCTGGGAAATAAAATAGCATTTTCCACTGATGGGGCTACCGATGGCAATTTTTTCACCGGCAAGCAGGTGTGCATCAGCGGCATTATCCACATAAATGCAGTCAACCAAGTGATCCTGTCTGCCGATACGGCGCAGTTTGCCTTGTCGACCACCTTCAATAATGCGTGGCGTAAGATGGTTGTCACCGGGACCCCAGATCAGGTGAGGTCGCAGCGAGACTGTGGCCAGGGTGTCATCGTTAGCAGCGATAACCTTTTGTTCGGCCAAGGCCTTGGTTTGTGGATAGGCGGTTTCATAATGCTCAGGGTAGGGCTGTGATTCATCAACGCCTTCCATTGATTCGCCATTGAAGATAACACTGGGTGAGCTGGTGTAGACCAGTTTACTGACGCCACAGTCACGACAAGCACGGATGACATTTTCCGTCCCCACCACATTGGCTTGGTAGTAGTCGGCGTAATCTCCCCAGATACCGGCTTTTGCCGCAACATGGTAGACAAGATCACAACCGCTGACCGCGTTTTTAAGCGCGTTCACATCGGTCAAGTCGCCGCTGAATTGCTGGATATCCATCTGCTCAAGGTGAGAATAATGGCGACGCGAATAGCTGCGCACCTGATGCCCCTGTTGGCGGAGCTTGCGAGCGATGGCCGTGCCGAGAAAACCACCGCCTCCGGTCACGAGAACGATCATGACACCTCCTTGGCCGCCCACACCGCCAGTTTTTCGCGGAAAATCTTGGCGTTATGCCGGATGTCCACCGGAAAACGGGGGTGAAACAGAATCGTGTCGATGGCCTGGGTATGAGGGTAGTTGTTCTGAATATCGCGTAATTGCTGACGAATGGAGTCGTGACGCTCTTTACCGATGCCCGGATTCAGCTCGACGCACAACACTGCCCGTTGATTGGGGCGGCTGCCGAGACCGACCAGTGCCGTACGAAACACATCGCCATGGGTGTTGAACACCGCTTCGCAGGGGATGCTGAACAGGGTTTCGCCATTGTGTTCAACACGATGATCCTTACGACCGCAGAACCAGATGCGACCCTGGTCATCACGATAACCGACATCGCCCATGCGGTGGTAGAAGCTGCCATCCTCCACAAAGATCTTGGAGCGTTTATTGGATTGTTCACGGTTGAAATAGCCGCTGGTTACCTGGGGACCGCGTACACAGATTTCGCCGATAACGCCATCCGCGACGGTCAGATCCTCTGTCCAATGTTCAATGGGCTCATCATCAATGGCAATGATCTGCACATCGATAATGGCTTGTCCGACGCAGGTTCCCTTGCCCTGATCCGACAGATAACGGGTTTCTCCCAGCAACGTGGTGCTGTCAATTGAACAGACCGGCAGTGATTCGGTGGCTCCGTAAGGGGTGTAGATTTTTGCTTCGGGCGCCATCATTGAAGTGAACTGCTCAAGCACTGTTGCCGGCACCGGCGCTCCGGCGGAAATCACCCGGTTAAGGGTCGGCAACTGTTTGTGCTGGAGCAGACCCTGTTGAGCGACACGTCGCAGCAGGGCCGGAGAGCCGAACATATTGGTGACGCCGAAGTTATCAATAGCTTCAAAAATGCGTTGCGGATTGACCTGGGCCGGACGGGTGGCATCCATGTCGGGAATCACTGCCGTCATGCCAAGAGCCGGAGCAAACAAAGCAAACAGCGGAAAGGTACACAGGTCGATCTCGCCCGGTTCAATGGCATACAGCTGTTTGAGGGCGGCAATCTGGGCATTGAAGTTGGTATGGGTGTAGATCGCCCCTTTGGGGGGACCGGTGCTGCCACTGGTGAACAGGATCGCCGCCGTTTCATTATTCTGCGGTTGGTGTGCGGTAAACGGTGCCGCCTCGGCAACTCTCTGTACTAACGTGCGCAATGTCGGCACTGTCGAGCGCAGGGAAACGCCGGTGGTGATGGACAGACGTAGAGAGTTTTTCCCCCAGCCGAGCAGCAGGCGCGCCACATGCGCTTTATCGATGCCGATGAATACGTCCGGTTGCACCTCTTCCAGGCACTGCTTGATGTTTTTAACACCCATGCCCGGATCGATAAGCACTGGAATAGCACCCAATTTGAACAGGGCAAAGGTCAGCGAGAAAAAATTCAGGCTCGGTTTCACCATCAGGACCGTGCGGTCACCACAGCGAACACCGTATTGGCTCAAAGCACAGGCAATGCGGTTGCTTTGTTGTTCGAGTTGTTGATAGGTGAGGTGGGTATAGCTGACGTGACCATCACGATCTCGCCCCTCAGGAAAAATAACCGCCGCCGTATAAGGCTGTTGTTCGGCACGACGAGTCAGATGAATGGCAAGGTTTTCGGTCAGGTCACAATCCATCATGGTTTCTTATGTCACTTTGTTTCCTGAATGAATCGGCAGATCAATGGGATCAGTTCGTCGCCGACATCTTCAAGGATGTAATGGCCGCCACGTGGCCAGGTATGATATTGGGCGTTGGGAAACCGTTTTTGCCACTCAGCAAGAAAATGGTGGTCAAAAACGAAGTCTTTTTCACCCCAACCTATAAACATGGGTTTGTCCACCAGCAGGTGGAGATTGTCCGCAACCCGACTAACTTCAGCATAGGCGCGATCTGACGGATCAAGGGGAATATCCTGAACAAAGCGCAAAGTGGCAATGCGATTGTTCCAGGTATTGTACGGGGCCATATAAGCGGCACGCAGGGCCGGGGGCATGGGATTGATCTTGCAGCCGACCCAGGCCGCCCCACGGCTGAAGGCGTTGAACCCGCGCACCAGAAACGCGCCAAGTTTGCTGTCGCGACACAGTTTCAGTGCTTTTGGCAGCGGTTTGGATGGTGGCAGGTGAAAGGCTCCGGTGTTGAGCACGACGCAGCGCTTGATCCGCTCTGGGTAGCGGGTGGCATAGGCCATGCCAATCATGCCGCCCCAATCGTGAACCACCAGGGTAATATTTTCTTTGATCTGCAGATGGTCCAACAGGGTTTCGAGATCGGCGATACGCTGTTCGAGGGTGTAACGGTAGCGGGAATCATCCGGTTTGTCCGACAGTCCACAGCCGATGTGGTCGGGAACAATGACCCGATGACTGGCGGACAGTGCAACAGCCAAGTGGCGGTAATAGTAACACCAGCTCGGATTACCATGCACCATGACCACAGGATCTCCCTGACCTTTATCCAGATAGTGATAACGCAGGTTGTTGGCCAGGGTCAGCGTGTTTCCTTGAAAGGGCAGCAGTCGTTTCACCATTGTACTCCCAACATCATGCAGTTCAGACCACTGCCGATTCCCAGCAGGGCAGTTCGGTCGCCGGCTTTGAGGATACCGCGCTCAGCGGCAATGGCCGCAGTAATCGGTAGCGATACGGTGCCGATATTGCCGAGAAACTCAAACGTAGTGAAGTCTTTACGCGCATCGATATCCAACGTCTTAAGAATGGTGGTCTGATGGGCTGACCCGACCTGGTGACAGATGACACGATCAATGTCGGTTTCGCTCCAGTCCATGGTCGGCAAAAACTTCTTCCAGGTGTCGAGGCCCAATTGCACACCGTTATTCATAACGGCCACGGCATCAGTGTTCATGAATTGGCGCAGTTGGTCCTGAGCGGTTTCCTCAACACCCCAGCGGCACAGTTGGTGGTGTTGGGGGGCTGCCAACGCGACGCCGCCAAGTAATTTGTGAGATTGTGCGCTGTTGAACGAACCATCGGTCAGCAGTACGGCCACAGCTCCGGAGCCGCCGGTCAGGGTAGCGACAGAGCGGGAGAACAGAGCCATATCCTGTTCTTTAAGCATACGGCGAATGGTGACTTCGTTAAGTTCGCGGGCACTTTCACAGGAGACCACCATCCCGGCACGAATCTGGCCAAGTTCAATGCGGTTTGCCATATCGAGGATGCCGTTGAGAACACCAAGGCAGGCATTGCTGGTGTCGTAAATCAGGGCTTCGCCACCAATACCCAGGCCATCGGCCACCCGGCAGGCGGTCGCCGGTTCAAACAATTCGCGGCACACACCGGCATAGGTGATGGCGCCGATCGCCTCAGCCGGGACATCTGCTGCGGTGAGTGCTTTGTGTCCGGCAGCAATCGCACCTTGTGACAGCGGGGTGTTCGGTTGCCACCAGCGCCGCTCGCGAATGCCGGTGAGGGCCTGGAGCTGCCCAAGAGGCATATGCAGCGCCTCATACAACGGTGCCAGACGATGTTCAAGCTCCTGTGAGGAGACGACTACCGGCGGAAGTTCGTAATTGATAGCGTTAATATAAACGTTTTGGTAGTTCATAACCGTTTTGCGTGTTGTGTTGCTCGAATTATTGAAAATTACTGGCAGGTCTGTGCAGAAGCCTGGCTCAGTGCATATTGCTGGAGGATCAACCGGCCTTGAGAGTTCAGCCATTTTACGCCGATGGCGTAAATACGTTGATCGGTGAGGCGCTGGTAAAAACTTTTATGTACGGTAGCGACGCGTCGGGCCTGTTCCGGTGTCCACTGATGCGACGGATTCAGGTGCAGATTGTGGAGCAACTCCTGATCTCCCATGTCATCGGGCAGTGTCAGGATGTAGTCCATCGCCCAGTCCAACATGGTTGGCCGACCAGGGGTGCGATGGTGAATGTCCTGACCGCTTTTCAATGCCGCCACTGACAGATTACGATCACGAATAACGACATGCGCCAGCAGGAAAACCGCCTGCTGATCCCGGGTTGTCAGCATGAGAAACCTTCCGTGCTTTGGATTGAAATGAATACACAGCGCTGTCGAACACATTTTGTCAACAGCCTGTGGAACGGGTCGCGCTGCATATTGTCAGAAAGCGCCCCGGTGTGCAAGGAAATTGCATTGCTCAACCGTAGACAATTTGCTAGTGTCCGGTTTTGTTGTGTCATCGTCCAATGTGTTGATGTGCAACGGGTTTTGGGTTTCATGATTTTGAAGGTCTTGTGTCGAATGATAAAGGAGGACGCTGATGCAATGGTTTGCCTATCTGATCTGGAGTGCCGTGATCCTATGCCTCTTGGGTGGGATTGTCAGTTATATCGCAGGACGACGTCGCGCGCATTTGCCTGATGCTCCGGCTCCAGGCTGTTGCGGAGGTGATCAAAGTATGGAACTGCCACCATCACTGGATGCCGCTCGCTGGCAACAGCTCGTCAGCCGTTGTGGACTGAATGCACAGGGACTGGCAGAGACAGCAGAGCAACAGATGGCTGTTGGCGTTGATCTCCTTGGCGCTGATCCCTCTTGGTTGCAGGGCAAGGATGCGGCCATGTATCCCTGCCTGACGTTTCATAACAATATTGCCGCTGCAGCGGATTTCATTGAACAGCATTGGAATTCTGAGCGCCCTTTGCGCCTGTATGCAGTGAAACCGGAAGGTGTCCCTCTTGATGAAAGCGTATATGAGGCCAGTGTTGTGTTGTGCTTTGTTCAGCCGGTGACGGTCGCCGATCAACAAGGGTGGCGCTATTTCCCCATCAATGTTTACTGGGAGTGGGGTTATCCGCCAGAACAGATGCAATGCCGACAGGTGCTTTATCTGGCTCGTTGTGCCGGTTGTGAGGTGGTCGGAGTTGAGACAGATATGGATGACATTTACGAATTGCTTGAAGGGATTGCCGTGCCGGACTGCATTGACCCCACAGCTGAAGGTGTCTGGCCGGCATCAGACTATGCACTGCCCGGTCAGGAGGTTATGGGCCTGACTGACTGTCACTTGCGAGTCGAACAACTGCTTGAACTGGTCACGTCCAAAGGCTGGAACACGATCAAACCTGGAACGAAATGACGGTTGGAGAAGTATAACGATCAGCGGTTCTGAACCATGTAGCTCAGTTCCCGGTCAATCTCTTCCGGATTTCCGGTATTGAGTTCCAGCAGGCGACGCAGGTGGGTGATGCTGTCGCTGTCCATGCCTGTGAAGGTCATACCCATCGCTGTTCCCTCGGCGTGAGCCACCTGCGCATCAAAATCAAGAACAATGCTGCTGTCGGCCAAACGTAACGACAGGTGGCATGCGGACCCGGTCAGATCGTTTGCAACAGGCTGAGCCAGTTCTATTAATGCTCCTTTGAGGGAGATATCGTGCAGAGTGACTTCCCGCGACTGATCGGCATATTGCAGGTGGGCCTGCTCAACGAAATTGACACGAGCATAGTGACGTTTTTCATTCATGTGACATTCCTTCTTCAAGCAAGGGGGATTTTTAATAATAGTAGCGGAACCCATCCTGGTTGTCCACGTTGAGAGAAAAAATCGCGCACAGGCTGGGGCAGGGAGTGGGTGATTGTGTGAAAAGCCTTCTTACGTTACCGTCAATGTGTCCTTTGAACATAAAAAAAACATTCGTCGTTTTTTTGTCTTGACCTGACCGACAATGTTCATTATTATCAGCGCGTTTTCAGGGAGATCACTTCTCCACAAGCTACTGAAAATTTCGGGTTTTCCCGATGTTACATATATGCGCTCATCGTCTAGCCTGGTCCAGGACACCGCCCTTTCACGGCGGCGACAGGGGTTCGAATCCCCTTGGGCGTACCATCCACATCCCGTTATGGGACGAAAAGCGGAGCAACCATTGTTGCTCCGCTTTTTTTTGTTCCCATCTCTCGACACGCGTCTTTTCCGTAAGCGAGTAACCTTCTGTCGTTCCGTTTTTCCAGGAACGGACAAATAGCACCGGTGCCAACGATGTCCTCTGCTCCTTGCGCCGAGGAGCAAAGTACGTTAGGCTTAAACTAAACATTTGTTCAGGGTGCGATAAATGAAACTTTCTGCAAAGCAACGTATTGAACAGACGGCACTGAAACTCTTCGCCGATAAGGGCTTTAAGGCCACGACGATTCGCGACATCTGCGCCAAGTCCGGTGTCAGTGTTGCCCTGGTTCATTACCACTACAAAAACAAAAACGGTCTGTATGAAGCCCTCCTTGATCAGGTGATTGGTGACGCTTTTGACCGCTACCCCATGACCGACTACCTGACGCCGGGCATGTCCGCTGAACAGCGCTTGCGCCAGATAATTCGCCTGTTACTGCATCGTCTGATTGGTGGTGACGGCCTCGGACGTGATCGTTCGCGGGTGCGACTGATGGCGCGGGAGTTAACCGCACCGTCACCGGCCTTTGAAAAACTGTTTCAACGCCATATTCAACCGATGATTTTGACCATGGTCGATGTGGTGCGCGAATTTGTCGGGCCACGGGAACCGGCGGAACTGATCCGAATAGCCACCAGTGTTGCCGGACAATGCCTGTATCCGTTTATCGCCCATGAAGTCATGAGTCGTTCAGGTTTTACGCTCGGCAAAGATCGTGAAGAGATTGAACGTCATGCTCAACATATATACCAATTTTCCCTGCATGGTCTGTGTGGCCTGAAAGAGGAGGGGTTATGAAAAAATTACTCCTGTTGCCGCTGATTCTTGTGATCGGTGCTGCTGTGGGTTTTGTCATCGTCAACAGTCGCGATACGGTTCCTCAGGACCGTGTCCTTGTTTCCGGGATGATCGAGACCACGGAGGTTGATTTGTCGTTTAAGATTTCCGGTCGTCTCAGCGAGCTGCATGTTGATGAAGGCGACCAGATCAAACAGGGGCAACAACTCGCAGTGCTTGAGGACAGTGATGAAACTCTGGCGGTCGCTGTGGCCGAAGCGCAACGCGATTATCAGCAAACTGTGCTCAACGAAGTGCTGGCCGGCAGTCGCACCCAACAGATTCGCGAAGCTCAGGCCGCCATAAATGAAGCGCGAGCTGCAGAGCAGGCCAGTCAGGCCGAACTCGAACAGGCGCAACTCGATGAACAGCGTTTCTCCCAACTCTATGAAGAAGGTGGCACCAGCCGCCGCACTCTGGAGCTGTACCAGACCGCCTTGAAAACTGCACAACAGCATGTAAAACAGGCGCGGGCGGCTGTTGGCCAGGCTAGGGAACGGTTAAGTCTGGCGGTCGAAGGCTCGCGCAATGAGGCGATCTTGTCTGCTCAGGCCCAAGTGAAAGTGGCTGAGCAGACAACCGCGCAGGCGCGCCAGCAACTGACCTATACCCATCTTAACGCACCGCTTGATGGCACCATTCTTACTCGGCCGGCCGAAGTGGGGGAATACGTTCAACCGGGCAGTGTCATTTTTACCGCAGCCGTTCTCGATGAGGTGTGGGCGCGGGTGTATGTCAGTGAAACAGATCTTGGCCGCATTCAGCTTGGCCAGAAAGCGGTGATTCGCAGTGACAGTTGGCCTGAGCGTGATTTCAACGGTGTGGTCACCTATATCTCTGACGAAGCGGAGTTCACTCCCAAGTCGGTGCAAACCTACCGTGAGCGGATCAATTTTATGTACCGCGTTAAAATCACCTTGGCAAATCCGCAGCACGAACTGAAACCGGGGATGCCTGTTGAAGGGCAGATCCTCCTGGAGTCGCCATGAGTGACGCGTGGGCTGTTGAAGCCCGTGGACTGAAAAAAGCGTTTGGTCCGCTTGTTGCCGTCCAGTCACTGGCTCTTCAGGTGGGGCACGGCACCATCTATGGTCTGATCGGTCCGGACGGCGCAGGTAAGACGACAACATTGCGTATGCTCAGCGGCCTGTTGCGACCGGATAGCGGCGAAGCGTTTATCAGCGGGTTTTCGTCAACCTCACAGCAGGAGCAGGTCAAAGATCGCATGGCTTATATGAGTCAGCGTTTTGCCCTTTATCCCGATCTGACGGTTGATGAAAACATCCGCTTTTATGCCGATCTTTACGGCATGAGTGGCGCGGAACGCCGCGAGCGCACCGAACTGCTGCTTGATTTCAGCACCATGCGCCCGTTCCGTCAGCGGCGTGCCGGTCAACTGTCCGGTGGCATGAAACAAAAACTCCAGCTGATCTGTGCCCTGATTCATAAACCCCAGGTGTTGTTGCTTGATGAACCAACTAACGGCGTCGATCCGGTCAGTCGTCGCGACTTCTGGCGCATCCTCTATGAACTGGTTGGCGAAGGCATGACCATCATTGTCAGTACCGCCTATCTCGATGAAGCCGAGCGTTGTGAACGGGTCGGTCTGTTGCATCAGGGACAGTTGATCCGCGAAGGAACGCCCGCACAGGTGGTCGAAGAGAGCGGGCTGCATATTGTTTCGGTATCGTGTTCGCGCTGTATTGAGTCGGCACGGATTCTCAAGCAGCATCTTGATTCCGACCAGATACATCTCTACGGCGACCGGGTCAGGGTGCGTTGTGACGACTCGCAAGCCATGATGATTCAACTGCGTCGCTGGTTACCGGATGCCAGCGATATTGTTCAGGAGCGTGCCCAGCTCGAAGATATATTTATGACCCTACAACCTGCGGACAGCGAGAAAGATGCCTTGCTCAGTCAGGTGGCTCAGGGGATCGACAGCCCGCAAGGCAGTGCTGTAATTACGGAGGATCTGACACGAACCTTTGGCAGTTTTACCGCCGTCGACAAAATTACTCTGGATGTGCCGTACGGTGAGATCTTTGGCTTTCTGGGGCCGAACGGGGCCGGCAAAAGTACGACCATCCGCATGTTATGCGGGCTGTTGACGCCGAGTGCCGGGCGCGGTCAGGTGGCTGGTTTTGATGTCCAGCGTCAGGGCGAGCGAATTAAAACCCGCATTGGCTACATGAGCCAGAAGTTCTCGCTCTATGAAGATTTGCGGGTGGTGGAAAATATTGACTTTTACGGCGGTATCTATGGCCTGTCCGGCACCCATCTGGCCAAGCGACGTGATTGGGCGCTGCAATTGTCCGGACTTGAACAACGCCGCTCTGAACCGACTGCGGATCTTGCCGGTGGCTGGCGGCAACGGTTGGCGTTGGCCTGCGCCATCCTCCATGCACCGTCCATCGTGTTTCTCGATGAGCCGACCAGTGGTGCGGACCCGGCCAGTCGTCGTTTATTTTGGGAGATTATCAACGAGCTGGCCGATCACGGCGTGACCGTGTTTGTCAGCACCCATTACATGGAAGAGGCTGAGTATTGCGACCGTTTGGCCTTGATCTATCGCGGCGCGATGATCGCTTCCGGATCTGCGGCGCAATTAAAGAGTCAGCATCATGATGGCCTGTTGTTTCAGGTTGCTGTAGAGCGACCCCAGCAATGGCTGGATGCGGTTGCCGACCTTGATCAGATCACGGATGTGGCGCTGTTTGGGGCGGGATTGCATGTGACGGTGCGTGATGCACAGCAAGGACAGAGGCAAATGGAAGCGTTCTTCCGTCAACAGCAGGTGGCCGCACAGGTCTCTGTGACAGAGCCGAGTATGGAAGATGTTTTTATCCGATTAATTGAACAGGCGCGTAGCGATGATTAACCTGCAGCGACTTAAGGCCGTGGTGGTCAAAGAATTTATCCATATTCTGCGCGATTGGCGCAGCCTGGCGTTGGCTGTTGCCATCCCGGTGCTGCTGCTGGCGTTGTTTGCCTACGCGCTGAATATGGACCTCAAGCAGGTGCCGACGGCTGTGATTGATCGCTCCATGTCGCCACAAAGTCGTGATCTGATCAGTCAATTTGACGGTTCAAGCTATTTTTCTATTGAGCACTCGTTGCAAACGCTCGACGAAGTTCAGAGCGCCATGCGCCAGCGCCGCATTCTGGTGGCGTTGCTCATCGAGCGTGATTTTGCCCGCCATATTGAACAAGGAAAGACCGCTCAGGTGCAACTGATTGTCGACGGCAGTGATGCCAACATCGGTCGATTGGCTCTTGGTTACGCCCAGGCGTTGGGCTGGCTGTACAGTCAGCAGGTCCTGGTCGAGCGCAGTCGTCATCTTGGCAGCGAAATCCAGGTGGGGCAGGTTGAAGGTCATATGCGCGCCTGGTACAACCAAGGCCTGGTCAGCACCTACAATATCGTTCCCGGCATTATTGCCATTGTTATGGTGGTGATCGCATCCATGCTGGCCAGTGTTACTGTGGCCCGTGAATGGGAGACCGGTACGATGGAGCAACTGATCAGTACGCCGATTCGTCGTCTGGAGTTGACTCTGGGCAAGGCGATACCGCTCTACTTTATCGGTATCGTCGATGTGCTGATCGCCGCCGGTCTCGGTCAATGGCTGTTTGATGTGCCGTTGCGTGGCGAACCGGCGCTGGTGTTACTGGTGGCGTCGGTGTTCCTCGTCGGCGTGCTGTTTTACGGACTGGTGTTGAGCATTGTGCTGAAAAAACAGGTGGTCGCCAATCAAATCGCTCTGATTACCGGCTTTTTACCAACGCTGGTACTGAGTGGTTTTGTTTTCACGATCGCCAATATGCCGCTGCCGATCCGCATTTTGAGCCATATTTTTCCAGCTCGTTACTTTATTGCCATGCTGCGCAGTATTTATCTCAAAGGGGTGGGGCTGGAGATGATGGTGAGCAATTTTATGCTGTTGACCCTGTATGCCGCCGTGATGGTGTTTATTGCCAATCGGGCGCTGAAACTGAGGTTGAACTGACATGATTCTCAAACTCAAAGCCATGCTGGTCAAAGAGCTCAAGCAGATGCTGCGTGATCCGAAAATGCGCATTATTGTGTTCGGCTTCCCCTTGGTGCAACTGCTGGTGTTCTCCTTTGCCCTGACTCTGGATGTTAAAAACATCGATCTGGTCATTGTCGATGACGACCGGTCCGTGGTCACCCGCGAGATCACCGATGATTTTATCGCCTCCGGCTATTTTAAGGTGTATGGCATGGTGGATTCATTGGCCCAGGCTCGCCAGTTGTTGGACCGTGGTGATGTGCGGGGCATTCTGATGTTTGCCGCCGGAACCGCTCGCGATCTGGAATCGGGAAAAACGGTGGCCGTCCAGTTGATCGCCGACGGCACCATGAGCAACGACTCCGGTATTATGTTTAACTACGCCAGCAGCGTGCTGCAGCGCTACAATCGCGCTCTAACCGCCCATATTGAGCCCGCTGTTGAATTGGTGCCGCGCAATCTGTTCAACGTCAATCTCGACAGCCGCAACTTTTATGTGCCGGGGCTGATCACGCTGATGATTCTTGTGACCAGCACCTTGCTGACCAGTATTGCCATTGTCCGTGAAAAAGAGATTGGTACCATTGAGCAGGTGATGGTTACGCCCATTGGCCGTTTTGAGTTCATTATCGGCAAGACCCTGCCGTTTTTTCTGACCGGCTATCTAACCACGACCATGATGTTTGTGCTGGCGCGGGTGGTGTTCGGCATCACCGTCAAAGGGAGTGTGGTTGTGCTGATCTTTGTCGTCGGCCTGAATATCCTCTCCTACCTGGGGCTGGCCTTATTGATCAGTACCATCTCCCATACCCAGCAGCAGGCGCTGTTGACAGCGTTCTTCATCATGATGCCTTGTGCTTTGCTCAGTGGTTATCTTTTTCCGGTCAACAACATGCCACAGGCCGTCCAGTATCTGACCCATCTCAATCCGATGCGTTGGGGGTTTGAAGCGATTACCGGCGTGGTGATCAAAGGAGCCGGGCTGGTGGATTTGTGGCAACAGATCATGTGGGAGATGGTTCACGCCGTGGGCTTTTTGACGATTGCTGCAGTCAAGTTCCGCAAGACCTTATAGCGCTACACTTTCTTGACTTTTCCCTTCAATCGCGACCTGCTGGGGTGCAAGCCCGCATTACGTGGGATCAGACGATTTAAGGAGGGTCTTCGCTGGAGCAATTAAAAGTGGCGAAGTTCAAAAAAAGGATTACTCTTCCGGCATATTGTTTCGGTACCAGACAATCGTGTTTTTGAGAACATCCTTGTACAGACGGATTTCACTCATCTCAATCCCGCCCGCTTGAGAGGAAATTTGCAATTGCTGAATGCTCTCCGGCAGCCCGCCGTACTGTTCCTGACAATAGGCATTGATGATGGTGTTCATGCGCCACAGAAAGCCATCGTGTCCCTCAATGGCCTGAATTCGCTGTAGAATATCGTAGGTGACGCGGGTTTCAATTTCTCTTTGATAACGTAAGGCGTAAAAGATAACCATCAGACCGGTGAGCAGAATCATGGTTACGGGAATGGAACCGATACTGGGAACATCCGGCAGAATTTCAGCAACAAACAACAGAATACCAACCATAAAAAAACAGGCCCCAATGCCAAGTGCTGAATAGGTATGATGCGAACGATGTTTGAGCAATGAGTCGTAATCGATATCATGAAGGTTGATGTGTTGGGCACGTTCGATATATTGTTGTTCGGTGCGGTTAAGGTTGAGCATGGGTCTCCTGCGTGGTGCGCTGGGTCCTGAGGCTTGGCCTCATGTGTTATGTAATGAAAACGAGGTGAACAAAATGGCAGTGTATTCCATCGTGGGCGCGATCGCCCTGATCGTTGTGATTTTTTTTGTGTCGGTTTTGACTCCCCTGGCCTGGTATCAATACCTTCCTTTTATCGCGCTGTTTATTCTGGCGTATTTTTGGGAAAAGATCATCAAGATTTTCAGGGGTTCCAATGCGGGGAAGGGGCGTTCCGTTCGAAAAGGGAAAGCACGTAAACGAACATCGTTGCATCAGGGAAAACGGATTTGACGTGGAACAGATGGCACTAAAACGCCGGCAGAATGACTCTGCCGGCGTTTTGACTATGGCGTGTTGATCTATTCGCGGTTGTGACACTCACGACATTTGGTTGGTCCGGCACCATTGTCGGCATGACAGCCGCGGCAGGTGGCGTGAAACTCTTTTTTGCTTTTGGCGATTTTTCCTGGTGGGTTGCTGGTGTGACAGGTGTCACAGCTCATCATCTCTACATGACTACGGTGGTCAAAGAGAACCGGGCCGAACGTACATTGTAGCTCCACGGAGACAATCGATGTGGTCGGTTGCTCTGCTGTCGGCTTTTCCACTTCAGATTGTTTGAACTCTGCGACAGAGCAGTCGGAAGAGGGCATTGGTTTGACCTGCTCGACTGATTCTTCAGCAACTGTTTCCGGTTCAGCGGCGACAACTTGCGGTTCCTCGACCGGCTGCGGGGCTTCCTGGATGGCTTTGCTCAAGGAGGCCGCGTGCTGTGTCGGTGCTTCATCCGAACTGCAGGCGGTCATTGACAACAGCAAAACCGTCATAATGATCATCCATCGAACCATAATACTCCTCCTGTGTTGTTCTCAATAAAATTAAAGAAAATCTATCGTACCACTTTGACGTAATGTTTCAAGGGTAAGCTTGTCTATATTTTCTAATATCTCTTTAAATCAAGGGTGTTGCGGTGAAAACCTAAAGTGTTTTCAAGGTTATGAAATGCGCAGTGAAAATGATTTCATCTGGTAAATCACCTTGCCGTCAACTTGTAGAAAACCATCTGCAGTCAAAATCTTTTGTTTATCGTCCACGGCCGTAATCACCGCTTCCACTGTCACAACATCGTTGGACGGGATGATTTGTCCCCGGTACATCCAATGGTGTTGATGGTTGAGGGTGATCGGTTCAAAGACCGTGTTTTCATCACATGCCCAGCGCTGGCTGGCAACATACTTAAGCAACTGCTGGAAGGACTCAAGGCCCAGTGAGCCGGGGCATACCGGGTCCTGATAGAAGTGGGCTTGGAAAAACCATTCAGCGGGATTGACCTGTTTGGTGCCGCGAATGTAACCCAATTGGTGCGGGCCACCGTCAGCTGCGTACAGGGCAATTTCATCGATCATGCGCAATTTTTCATCCGGGAACGGTGCCTGAATTGGGTAGGGCAGTGGTGATCCCTGTTGCTCTTGCGGTGTCGGCTGATACAGGGCTGCGTCGCGAATGCCGATCTGGTTGGCGAGGGCTTGTTCGGTGAAAAAGCCGAATACGGTATCACCGCTGTACACCATACCGTGTTGGTCTTCCACTTGAAAATCGTAACTCTGAATGATCATGCCGCCGCTGCTGGACACCCGGGTCAGTTTTACCGTGGTGGACAAGATGCCGGTCTGTGGCGTGACCTCACGGTGCTGGACGGCATTGCCGTCCAGATTGCGGAAGCACAGGTCAATATCACTGGTCAAGGCTGAGCCGACATAGGCGGCCATCCAGCCGCACGGTTGCAGGGCGATCTCCAGCAGCACGCTGAATGGCATCTGACCGGTGCGCTCTTCGCCGAAATACCAGGCATCGCTGGGCACATCATATTGCGCTTCAATGGTGCCGCCGGCTTCCATCTTCCACGCTTCGGCACGAACGTCAGTCACCCGGTCGAGAAATTGGAACGGCGGTCGTGGCAGACGGGCGATGCGCCGTTGCTGATCAAAGATCTTATAGGGTTCGCCAAACGCTTCAGACGGATTGCCATTCGAGTAGGCGAGAATGCTGTCATAGTCGTAAATGGCCGGTTTGATCACAGATCTTTCAACCTGCGGGGCCGCGTGCCAGCGTTGTTGCATTGCCTCACGAGTGACACCGCTCAGACGCACTGACATGTTGATGATCTCGACAATCGGCTTGTCGTCGGCATACATCAAAGCATCGACAATGGCGTAAGGCTCCGGGCGGTAGCCCAACTCCTTCAGGGTGACTTCGTAGGTGACGGTTTTGGTGTGCTCTGTGACTTGACCACGACACTTGAGTTGGCTGCCAACTCCGGGAACCGGTTGCCAGACCGCTTCCCCTTCAGCCGTGACCCAGCCCATGCGCATCAGGTAAATGCGCAATGTGTGCAGGCAGCACTCGTACATCAGGGTGCCGGGCATGACATTGTCGTCGCAGAAATGGCAGGTGAGAAACCAGTCGTCCGGCTGAATATCCATCTCGGCGCGAATCTGTCCCAGACCAAAACGCCCGCCACCCGGAATGATTTCCGTGACCCGGTCGACCAGTTCGAGGTGACCGCTGGGCAGAGTGTAAGGGGTGCCGATCGTCAGAGCGTTAAACGCGTTGCCGAAGCAGGACACCAAGTCGCCGTTGCGCAGCGCCTTGATCTGCTCGCCATTATAGCTTTCACGAATCATGTCCACCGGTTCCTGCCAGTCGGCCGGTCGTTTGCCCTGTTGTTGCATCAAGTCGAACTTGGTGTGAACGATCCCTTTACCGGCATCGAGTTCCTGCTGGGAGAAGAATCCGGCACAGCCGTTGCGCATGGTCATCAGCGGTTGGCCGTTGACGGTACTGTCGAACTCAAAGCGGAACAGCCAGGTGTCGCCTTGGCGGAAGAAGCGTTCAATACGGATATCGTAACGGATCACATCACCGGGCTTGGGCAGCTCACTGTGGAATTCGACAATGGCATCCAACAGGCGATAAACCGCATGACCTTTGGTGTGAAAATCAATGCCCAGATAGCCGGACAAAAACAGATCTGCCTGACCCGCCTCTACCGCAACACAGGTGGGGATGCGCTCGCCGTCGAGGTACCAGCGGTCCGCCGTGACATCGTGTTCTGTGATCACCCGGCCATGGCTCATGGAGCAGGGTTCCCCCTCCACCTTGATGATCCGGTCCACCAACATCAGCGGTTCATCGGGTAAGCGCACCCGTGTCGGATGGTCGTCGATGGGCGCAAAACGGGGACCGAGCATGGCAGCGATGGAACCGATGGCAAACTCCATGCACATGTCGCGGTCAAAAGCCACATCCTGCTGCGGTTTGACCACGGCTGTTGCCGTAAGAGCCGGTTGCGCAGGTGCTGTTGGTTGAGACTCTTCGGGCAGATGGGCTCGCAGTTGTTTTTGCAGTTCCAGGTTGCGTTGCATGAGCTGCTGGATCTGCTCCGACAGACCGAGAAAGGTGTCGTGGCAGGCCGTATGGTGGTGCTGGGTGCGGCTCATGGTAGCAAACACCGGATTCGTGACCGGCTGTGACCCAGAAACCGGCTTGCTCTGTGACGGTTGCGTTATCACGTGTGGACGCGCTGGTGACGGTGATACATCGTAAGAGTTCTGCTGTTCCATTGGGCAGGGTGGCAAAGTCAAGTTCGCCTGGCCATTTGTGAGGATGACGGCATTGGCCGGTTTGCCGGCGGGCTGCAGCGGATTTTTCGCGTCCTGCTCCAACAGCGATTGATCGCACTCAACACCTTCGGCGATCAGTTGTGCCATCAGTCTGGTAACGGTGACGGCCATGGGCTGATTGTCAACATGCACCGGGCGCACCATATGGGCACGGTCACCGAGGATGCGCGGAATCATGCGCGTACATGAATTGCCGCTGCCGGTTTCAATGAACAGGCGCACGCCATCGTTGTAGGCATTTTCAATCACGCGGACAAAATCGATGCGATCCACCGCCTGGGCAAGGATAGCCGCTGCGCAGCTCTCCGTATCCGGCATATAGGGCTGGCCACTGGCGCAGCTATAAAAACGGATACCCTCAGGTGGCGTGGTCGGAAACAGGTGGAGATCGTGATACGGTTTGGCCACCATGGTCGGCACTGGGCAGTGGACGGTGGTCACGCCCTTCAGTTCGATGAATGGACACTCCAGATCTGCCACCAGGGCCTCAACGGCCGCTCGCTGGCCACCGATAACACATTCCTGCGGGGTATTGATGATCAACAGGTAAACTCGCTCACGGCCCTGCAATGCGTGTTCAACCCGATCGGCAGCGATGGGGACAATGCCCAATGTCCAATCGACCGTGTCATTGTCTGGTAATTGCCACAGCTGACGCGCGCTGTCACATGGTCCGCCGAGATCGCGGGTGAACAAGGGTGAGGCTTCAATCCGTTCAAGCATGGCATCGCGTTGTTGCCAGGCTTTGAGGGAAAACAGACTGGATGATTCACCGAGGCTGTAACCGATGGCGGCCTGGGGTGAGACGCCGAGACGCCGTACCAGGTCACTCAGCGCGGTACACAACGCCACGTGGGCGATGATCATGCCGTTGTGGTCCTGCTCAATCTGCTCACGCTCGGTGCCGTTCCAGAACAGGTGGGGCTGGAACTGGTCTTTGAGACGCTGGTTGTCACGATGTTGCTGCTCAAAGATCTCCGGCCACAGCAGGCCCAATTCCCGTCCCATGTGGGGGAACTGGTTGCCGGACCCAGGGAAGATGAACGCCACTTGGCCCTTGTCGGCCAGCGGTTCGGGATTGTAGAACACATTGTCGCGAGCGCAGGCTGGAAGGCGGGCACCGCCGCGACCGTCGAGACGCTGATCGGGATGTTGCGTCACATGTTCACGGGCAAAGGCAATTTGTTCGACCAGCTCGGCCACATGGGCGCACACCAGAGTCAGGGCCATTCCCGGTGTGTTCTCCGGTTGCGAACTGAGACGCCACTGCGCGGCCAGTGGAGCAATGGCGGTCTGGTTCTGATGGGCCAGCCACTGTTCCAGTTCGGTCAACTTGCTGAGCAGGTGGCCCGGTGTTGATCCAAATACGGCAAACAGGGCACGATTCAAGGGCGCCGCAGGTAGGCGTTGCGGCAGTGGGGTGTCGCAATGATCATCCTCACCAAGGCGGACCGCCGCCAGCAAACCGCCGGTGGCGGTGCTGGTCACCAGGGCCTGACGTAGTCCCTCCTGGCGATTGTGTAGCCAGTAACGGGCATCGTTGTCTGCCGAGGCTGGTAGAATGCGCTGGTGCAGAGACAGGGCTGCGGCAATAACGCCGACCAGACCGGCCGCCTCACCGCTGTGGCCATAACGGTGCGAGCTGGAAACAGGCCATGACGGCCGAATCTCTTTGCGCAGAATATCCAGAGTTGCCGTATTCGGGGCAATATGATCGACATACGTCGTGCCGGTGACGTCGGCAAATCGGCTGAAGGCTTCCGGGCGTGGTGACATCAAACCATCATCCGCTGCCGTGGCTGTCGTCACGTCCTGAATCAGCGCGTAGATGGTATGTCCCTGTTGCCGGGCCTCTGACAGGGGCATCAACACGACGGAACAAGCCCCTTCATTGATCGGTGTACGGTGGTCGAGTTGGCTGGCACTGAGTTGGGCGCGAATGTCACCGGGCATGTCAACCCCACCGACAATCGCCACTTTCACCTCCTTGCGTCGCAACGCTTGTGTCGCCAGTTGCAGGGCCTGGATGGACGAGTTCTCTTCGGCGGCGATGGTAAAGCTGGAACCGCCGCATTTGAATTCACGGGCAATCCGGCTGGCCACCACGCTGCCCAGGGCACCCATAGTGCGGTTGGCGGTCAATGGTGGGCAGATGGCGTCACGTAAGGTGTCGCACCAGTGTTCGAGCTGTTGCTGGTCAAGGTCACTGCCACTTTGCTTTGCCCAGCGGCGTACCCGTTCCGGCAATCCCCAGCGCAGGCTGAAGCTGGTGGCATTCAGGTCGAGTCCGGTGCCGACAAACACACCGGTGTCGAGATGGTCGTGATTTTTGAGACCCGCATCGTCGAGAGCGGCTGCGGCACTTTGCAGCATCAGGGCCTGGCGCGGCAACATCTCTTTGAGTTCAGTGGGGGGGATGCGGAAGGTCCCCGGCTGTACCGCAACTTGATCAAGATAGTGTCCTGATTCACTGTTGTGTTGCGAAAATTCTTTTGTAAACCATTGGCTTGTTTCAGCGTCGTACCAATGCTTCGGCGAAGAGAAGGACGTTTCTTCCTCCTGATCGGACAGCCAGTCGCGGCGAAAGGCTGCGATGTCAGCATGGTCGGCCAGGCGCACATCCAGGCCAACGATAGCAATCGGCTCACAGGAACTTTGCGGTTTGGAGGTTTTCTGCTGAGTAGCGTTTTCGTGCCATTCTTCGAGCAGCAGATGGGCATTGATGCCGCCGAAACCAAACGCGCTGACTGCGGCCCTGCGAGGTCGTGTTTCGTTGCGCTGCCAGGGTTGACAGGTGGGCAACACGTCAAACGGGCTGTCTTCCATGCCCATCTGTTCACCGGCCTGTTGAAATCCGGCCGTGGGCGGCAGTTGCTGATGTTTGAGCGCCAGCAGGGTTTTGATCACGGCAGCCGATCCGGCGGCGGTGAGCAGGTGGCCGATATTCGACTTGACCGAACCGATAACGCAGCGGTGATCGGTGGCCTGGTCCTGCCAGAGTTGTTTGAGACTGGCAAATTCAACGGCATCACCGACCGGGGTGCCGGTGGCGTGGCATTCGATGTGATCAACGTCTTGCGGCTGCCAGCCCGCCTGTTGATAAGCGGCACGCATGGCGCGCAACTGGCCTTCCGACATGGGGGCCAGCAGACTGCCGCCGATGTCGTTGGATAGACCGATACCGGCAATCTGGGCGTAAATGTGGTCACCGTCGCGCAACGCATCTTCGGTGCGTTTCAGCAGCAGCACACCGGCGCCTTCACCGACCACCAGACCGTTACCTGATTGGTCAAACGGGGCACATACGCCGGTGGGGGACAGGGCATGCAGCTGGGAAAAGCCCATCTGGGTATATTGCGAGTCTGGGCGGGCTACACCACCGGTGAGCATGGCATCTGCGCGACCGGATTGCAGTTCATCAACCGCCAGTTTGATGGCGTACAGTGACGAGGCACAGGCCGCGTCCAAGGTGAAGCAGGTGCCGCCCAGGCCGAGAGCTTTGCCGAGCACTGCGGCGGGCAAGCCGGTCATGTAACGGTTGAGCGGTGAGGTGCTCGGTTCGAGCTGCTGGTCGAAGAGCTTTTCATACAGTGTCCGACCGACGTAGTCTTGGGCCAGCTTGGAGGCGGTTTCACTGGGCAGTGCCAGATTGCCGACGATCACGCCCATGCGTTGCTGATCGACTTTGGCCATGTTGCCTTCCTGCCAGGCTGTAACACCGGCTTGAAGCAACAACTGAAACAGCGGGTCTAATTGGTGAACCAACTCCTCGTCGATCTTTAATTGGTCATAGGGCAGATCGAGGGTGAAATGATCGACGAAGCAGGCTTTTTTAGAATAAACGCAATCCGCTTTGCCTTCTTCCGGGTGGTAAGCTTCATCAACAGGCAGTTGCCAGCGCCCTTGCGGGGGCAGTGAGGCTGTGGCAACACCATCGCG
Source organism: Desulfuromonas acetoxidans DSM 684 (assembly GCF_000167355.1). Taxonomy (NCBI): domain Bacteria; kingdom Pseudomonadati; phylum Thermodesulfobacteriota; class Desulfuromonadia; order Desulfuromonadales; family Desulfuromonadaceae; genus Desulfuromonas; species Desulfuromonas acetoxidans. The sequence continues at coordinate 114,520 of NZ_AAEW02000005.1, read as the reverse complement.
AATAATGGACCAGAAGTGTTCCAGAGTCGGGGCTTGAGGAAAAATGCCGCCGATTCCGACAATGGCAACAGCAGGGCGCTGAGTAGATTCAGAGTGCATGAATTGAATTTTCCGTTTAGAACATCAACAGTCAATAGAGATCTATGGGAAGTGCTCCCACGTAAAACACATTCTTATACTACAAATGACGGGTGATTGAAAGGCATGTTGGCAGAAGTTGCCGGGTGGTTTTTTTTGCGCTACGTTGATGCCGGGAGAGGGGCAATGGGAGATGTTAATCACGTATACACTGCGGAGGGTGGCGAATTTTTTCAGTCTCACTGTAAAAGGATTAATGTGGCTTTATTTTAATAATGGAGCTTGTTCTCATAAGCCATTGCCGTTATCATAGAACCGGTTAGATGTGTTATCTCTTTGAAATCAGTATGGTTGTGCTTGTCTTTATGTTGCATGTTTTTGAACTCGTTTCTTGTGATAGAACCCGGTTGGAAGCACAGGGACGCGGGTATTTTATTGTTTCAGTACGGGATAATCTATGACGCTTTCGATTCGTGCCAAAACCTTTCTCGGAATTCTGATGACCCTGGTGATTCTCACCTGTGTGTTTGTCTTCAGCCTGAAACTGTTCAATGAAAAGAACCTTGAAAAGGTTGAGAGTCAGTTCGGCCACGAAGCTCTGTTGCGGGTGGAAAACCTGCTGGACGAAAAAGAGAATGATCTGATCAATATCGCCCATTCCGTTTCAATTCTCGATCCGTTATGGCGCGTTACCGAGGGGGATGGCGAGAACAGCCTGTCCATGGCTTTTTTTGATACGCTTCCCGTCGATTTTGTCCTTATTGTCAGTCCTGATCAATCCCCTGTGTTCCAAAAATCCCTTCATGTCCTTGCCAACTACAAAGGCAATCTTTTTGCAGAGGTTTCAGAGCAGGTTTCTTTGGCGACGAGCGACGGACAAAACGGTCTTGTTCGTTTTAAAGACCAACCGCTGTTGCTGGTGACACGTCCTATAGTTCATGGTAGAGATGACACGTCTTCTGGGGGGACGGTGGTTGTCGGTCTTCTGTTGGGCGAGGCGTTCTGGCAGCGGGTTAATCACGAGTTGCAGATGCATGCCGGGATCACCTTGGCTGAAGAGGCTCCGCGCACTTGTCCTGACGTATCTTACAACTGCCTGAAAAAATCCCTCAGCGATCTTAATGGGCACGACACGTTTGTTTTGCATTCTGGGAGCTTTCGCTTTATGCGTGAGTTCAGTCGACGCAATCTGCTGGCGTTTTTCGGTCTGTTTGTTTTTGCCAGTGTCGTCATGGTGTTTATCACCCAGATGATCCTCGATGTGCTGGTCTTGTCCCGCCTGGTACGCCTCAATCAGGGGCTGGAGCAAATCGGTCGCAATCAGATGGCGGATCAGAACAGGGTCGTTGAGGTTGATGGTGATGATGAAGTCGCTGCCATCGGCAACACCATCAATGAGATGCTTGAGCGTTTGCGCGTTGGTGATCAGATTCGCTTTCAGCAGGAAAAGCGCTTTTCAGACATGATTGAGCATTCCGGTCTGGTGGTGATCGGTATTGATCATACTTCGAGCATTATTCTGTTTAACCAGGCGGCGGAGAAAGCTACCGGCTATGCACGGGAAGATGTCCTTCAGGAGAATTTTTTCGGTCTGTTCACATCGCCGGCCACAGCTGAGCATTTAGGGGGATATATTGCCAAAGCCATGGCCCATGGTGAATTTACCGGTGATTTCCATGCGCCGCTGAAAATGCGCGATGGCAGGGTGCGGCAGTTTTTATGGGATGCCATCTTTGAATATGATGAAAACGGCCAGATCGATAATTTTATCGGTTTTGGTCGCGATGTGACCGAGGCTCTGGCGGCTGAGCGCCGTTTGAAACTGATTACCAAGGTGTTTGAAAATACGGCTGAAGCGATCATTGTCACTGATCGGTGTAATCAGATCATTGAAGTTAACCAGGCGTTTATATCCATCAGTGGTTACTCACGTGGTGAAGTCCTTGGGCAGAATCCGCGATTGTTACAGTCTGATCATCATGACGGTGCGTTTTTCGCTCAGATGTGGAAGCAACTTATCGATACGGGTCACTGGGAAGGGGAGGTGTGGAATCGCCGCAAAAACGGTGAAGAATATGTCTCCTGGGTGACCATTGATACTATTCGTGATCACGATGGTTCCATCAAAAACTTTTTCTCCATTTCATCCGATATCAGTCAGATCAAAGAAGCTGAACGCCAGTTACATCAACTGGCCTATTTCGACACTCTGACCGGTCTGCCCAACCGGGTGTCATTTGCGCAAAAGCTTGAAGAGCACCTGACTACCTGTGATGAAGCTTGTAATCTGGCGGTGATGGTGCTCGATCTCAATGCGTTCAAGCTGATCAATGAATCCCTTGGACCGGTTCTGGCCGACAAACTGCTGCAGATGTTTTCCGAACGCCTGACGTTATGCAGTTATGACGATTCCTTTGTTGCCAGAATTGGCGGCGATGAATTCGCCTTTATTCTGCGTAAACAGCGGGTCAGGTCATTGTTGGATGAACTGTTTGAGTGCGTTGAAGCCCCCTTTGTGATTGGCGCACAACGGGTCAGTTTGACCACCAGTGTTGGTATTGCCGTGGCTCCCGATGATGGCGAAACGGTGTCCGAACTGCTCAAAAATGCCAATATCGCTCTGTACTCGATCAAAGATATTCGGCGCAACAGTTTCAGTTATTATGAACAGGTGATGAGCGATCGGGTGATTGAACGAATGAGCTTGGCCGAGATGTTGCGCGAAGCCGTGGACAATGGAGAATTTGAACTCTACTACCAACCTAAAATCAACCTCAAAGACGGCATGGTCGTCGGTGCGGAAGCGCTGCTGCGGTGGCACAGTCGTGACGGCATGGTGCCCCCGGACCGTTTTATTCCCATTGCCGAGCAAACCGGGCTGATTCTGCCCATTGGTGAATGGGTGCTGCTCCAGGCCTGTGAACAGGCTCACATCTGGCGGCAGGAGTATCCCGAATTTCATATGGGTGTCAATTTGTCCCCTGCCCAGTTTGATCTCGATTACCTGCCGCGCTTGGTCGCTGATATCCTCAAAGAGGCGCAATTGCCTGCCGAAGCTCTTGAGCTGGAGATCACTGAAGGCATGATTATTGAGGATATTGACAATACGGTGCAGATCCTCCGGTCGTTGCGTGATCTTGGTGTTGAGATCTCCATCGATGATTTCGGCACTGGTTATTCGTCGTTAAGCTATCTGACCCGTCTGCCCCTTGACATTTTGAAGATTGATCGTTCATTTATGTTTGAGGTGCCCGATTCCCGTGACAGCACCAATGTTGTTCTGTCGATTCTGGCGCTGGCGCGCAGTTTGAATCTCAAAGTTACCGCAGAAGGGGTTGAGACGGAGGATCATGTCACGCTGCTTCACGATCATCGCTGTACTTACATTCAGGGCTATTTCTGCAGTCGACCGTTACCGGTTGCTGAATTTGAAGAATTCATGCGTCACCGTCAGTGTCGCTGCGCCAATTGTGAGGGGATCACTTGGTTTTCACAAGACATGCCATCCTCGTAGGACGTTCATTTAACGCTCCGCAAAAGGGCTGATATTTTCCATAGATAACGTCCCCATAAACACAGTGCTAACACGCACAGTATGTTTGTGCTGATCTAACCGCACCTTTACACGGTTCAAATCCAATCCACATAAACTTCGGGCATCGTGCGCACCGTCAACGTTTTTTACCTTGCACACGATGTCAGGAGCTTTTCATGAAGTCACCACGACTGCAGGTTCTCAACCGAATCCGGCACGATCATCCTCGCCACACGCCGAATCTTCCGGATTTGTTTGAACGGATGGGGTGCACCACGTTGGGGAACTTGCCGTTTGCGAATGGTGATGTGACCGCTGGTTCTGAGAGTGAGTTGCAGGCCGTTGTGGTGGGGTCGGCTTCACAGGTTGATCTGCCGCAGACCATCGAACAATCCCGTTTTTTTGCCAATATGATCAAACGGACCCAATCCGGAGATACGCCGGAAAAGCAGGTTGAAGCTCTGCGTGAATTTATCAGCGACCAGGGCCAGCAGGTATGGGAAAACAGTTGGGTTCGTTTCAACCGTTCCGTATTGAGTCGTTATGCCCAGCAGGTTCTGGAGCGGGATTTTCTTGCCGATAAAAGTCACCCGGAGTTGGGTAACCGCTCCGATCTGCACCGTTTTTGCTTCACCGATGAACAGGGTGAACAAAAATTACGCCTGCCGCTGAGTTATCTGGTCAAACTGTCTCTGGCCGATCTGATCGGCATCCAGCCGTACCTCCATCAGGATCTGCGCGCCACCGCTGAAGGGTTACTCAATCACTACCTTAACGACAACACCTCCCCGGAGACGTTTTCGTTTCATGTTGTCGGACTGTCGGCCGATAACGGCCAGGGTAAGGCGCTGGCGCACGAGACCGCCAAGCGTTTTCTGCTTACCCAACTGCTGACCGAATATGCCAACGAACAGTTCGGTTTAACGGCCAGTGGACAACAGGCCCAGATCTACTGTGCGCCGCATCCACCGCAACGCCAGAAACAGCTCAATGAGATGATTCCCGATGCGTTCTATCGTGAGCTGTATATGAGCCCCTGTTTGTCGGGCTGGGACAAAGGGGAAGAGAAGCATCAGTACATGCATCTGTGTCATCAGGTGCTCAGTCGCAGCCAGCTCAATGCGGTGGCCAAACTGCGCGAGGCCGGGATTATCACCAACAACCTGGTGGTGTTGCCCAACATGTCCAACATCAGTCTGGCCAACAATGGTTCCCACATCAGCCTCGGCAGTCGCCGCCTGACCGCCCACATGAAAGGAGAACGCGGACTGTTTGGCGCTGACGAAGAGAAATATTGCGGAGATCTGGCCATTAAGATTCAGGAGCACTTTCTGCCGCTGTTTGCCGCCAATTTCAGTGCGGCCCCGTACCGGCTGGGTTTTGAGGATTTTCACCCGGAAAAAGCCCTGGGTTTTCTTGCTCACGAACTGGATTTTACCCACTTGCGCATGTTGTGGCGGCGTTGGCGCAAAAAGTCCAGCCTCAATCTGATCAGCCACAGCCGTACACCGTTTGGACCGGAATGGATCGACCGTCCGTTGAGCCGCTTGTTTGGCCTCAAGGGTGATTTTGTCCCCGATTTTCGTCTGGTCGATTATCCGGTTGGGTTTTTAAGCAGTGACGAAAGTCCAGCGCTCAATGGTGTGGCGGGTAATCAGGAACGGTTGCGTCACGATCTTGATGCCATGGGTGTATTTGATGCGCGCATGTCGTTGTATCAATTCTTTAAGATGCGTGAATTCAATACCATGGGATTCAGCGGCTTTGAAGGGCGTCATTACAGTCTGTTTGCCGGATTTGAACAGGATATGGGCGCAGCCACCACCTTGCAGACCCTGATCACCGCGCTGGCGTTTAAATATATGGCTGAAGGGCGTTACGATCACCGCCATATTCCCGATAATCCCGGCGTTGAGAGTGAACGACGGCAGATTTTCTTCGGTCATGCTTTGGGCCTGCCGACCTTCTTTGTCAAGCGCACCACGCGTAACCGGTTTCTGTTGCGGATTTTGCGCAAAACCAAACAGATTCGCAACAGCCGCCGTTATCCGGGTTATCTGCGTGTTTATCAGAAGGAGTATTGTCGGGCACTGATCGAGGTGCTCAGTGAAGACGGTGCCGATCTGATTGAACAGATGGGCTGCCGGGAGCTGATGGCGGATCTGCGGCGTCGTATCGAATGCCCTGATGAGTTTTCTGTGTCCGGTCGCTTGACGGCGGACATCATGAGTACTCTGGGTACCAATCAACCGCTTCAGGTGCCGGCCGCTGAATTTAACCGTGCCGCTGAGGAGTTTTACCGTACCACATTGCGGCGACGCCATGTGGACGAGGCACTTGAATTGCTGCGCCATGAGCTGCCACATCTGCAGCGTATGGCAACCCAGCACGCTAGTGTCCGCTCCACCTTGCGCATGATCTGTGGCCAGCGCCGTCTGACAGATGCCTATGATCAACTTATGGATGCTGCTCGTTACCAGAACCTGCATGGTGCGAATTTGTTGCGCCTGATCAATCTGGTGCTGCTAAGTATCCATGTCGATCAGCAGGCCGCTCAAACCCCATCCAAAGAGGAGAGTTTCTACAACAATGCAAGCGACACACCAGTATATCGAGCGAGCTAGTGGCCAGGTTTGTGATGAAACTCTGTATGCGGATCGTCTGGTGCGCTGGATGTACCACCCGTTGCGCGAGTACGCGCCGGTTGTGTTCAATGCCCTGACCGGACCGCGGGTGTCCTCATGGCTTGGTACCATCAACTATGATCTCGACCGGGTCAGTCGCGCCAGCGGTCAGGATACATTTCTCAAAAAATGCGGCGTTGATCTCAGTGAATGTCTTGATGATCCGGCCACACTGACCACTCCGCGCAAGATTTTTGAGCGCAAAATACGCTACTGGCAGTGCCGCCCCATGGAAGACAGGGTCGAAACCGTGGTGTCAACGGCGGATGCTCGTCTTGTGGTCGGTTCATTGACCCAGACCGATGCCTTGTTTCTCAAAGATAAATTCTTTTCTCTCGACGATTTGCTGGGTGCCGATAAAGACGACTGGTTGCAGTGCTTTAACCAGGGCGATTTTGCCGTCCTGCGGTTGACCCCGGACAAATATCATTTCAACCATGTTCCGGTCACTGGTGTGATTCGTGACATCTACGAACTGGGTGGCCGTTATCATGCCTGCAATCCCGGCGCTGTGGTAGCCGAGGTTACCCCGTATTCGAAAAATCGCCGTCTGGTCACGATCATCGATACCGATGTTGAAGGCGGTAGCCAGGTCGGATTGGTGGCGATGATTGAAGTGGTGGCGTTGATGATTGGTGACATCCAGTCCTGCTACAGCGCCAATCCTCAAGGTTACGAGCCGGTGAGTGAGCAAGCGGCTGGTGTCCTCTTGGAGCGCGGCCAGCCCAAGAGTCTTTTTCGCCCTGGCAGCAGTACCGATGTGCTGTTGTTTGAGCCGGGACGGATCCGTTTTTGCCCTGATCTGCTGGAAAACCAGCAGCGTCAGGGTGTCAGCAGCCGGTTCAGTCTTGGTTTTGGTCGCCCGTTGGTGGAAACCGATGTGCCGGTGCGGTCAACCATTGCCTTACCGCGGGCTGACGAGCCAGCCCGACAAGGAGACGATTGATGGAGAATGTGTTGTTTCTTCTGGCCCTGACAGTGATCTGCGGGGCCTTACTTTATCTGGGGTGCAGATATCTTCCCGGTGAACGCTGGCAGATGCTGGCCGCTGTACCGGTGAAAACTGAGGGAACCGGTTCCTGGCAGGGATTCAACCTGACCTGGTATGGCCTGTTGACGGCTAACGCTTATGTGATGGCGTTGTTAATGCTTATTATCCTGTTGCGTTCCGTGGCCATTGAGTTGGCTCCGTTGCTGATTTTGGCCATTCTGTTGTTGGCCATCTGTGTGCCGGCATCGCGCTGGGTGGCAAAAGTGGTGGAAGGCAAAGCGCATACCTTCACCGTGGGTGGCGCGGTGTTTGTCGGTGTTATTGTGGCACCGTGGCTGATTGGTTTGATCAATTTGAGTGGTGATGCACCCCGTTTGCCGATGCTGGCAACGCTGGCGGCCCTTGGAATTGCTTATGCCATGGGCGAAGGGTTGGGGCGGCTGGCGTGTATCAGTTTCGGCTGCTGCTATGGCAAGCCTCTGAGTGATTGTTCCTCGCTGCTGCGCAAGCTTTTTCAGCGCTATCACTTTGTATTTTATGGCGAAAACAAGAAAATTTCTTATGCCAGTGGTCTGCAGGGCCAGCCGGTGGTGCCGATTCAGGCGATCACTGCGATTCTTTACGTGGCTGTTTCGGTGATTGGCAGTGGCTTGTTTTTGCTTGGCCACTACCAATGGGCTTTTATGTTGACCGCCGTGGTCACGCAGGGCTGGCGGGTGTTTTCCGAAGTTCTGCGTGCTGATTATCGCGGCAACCAGCGCTTCAGTGCCTATCAGTGGATGGGTGTTGTCGGCATGGCTTATGTCGTGATCGTGGCGTGGCTGGTTCCGGTCTCAGAGCCGCTGACGGCCCAGATTGGCAATGGCCTGGCCGCTTTGTGGAGTCCGCTGGTGTTGCTGTCTTTGCAGGCGGTGTGGTTGGTCATCTTCTGGTACACCGGCAAAAGTACCGTCACTGGGGCGACATTGAGCTTTTTTGTCCATGATGAGCGGATCTGATGTGGCGCTCCCGACTGCGCCAGGCTGTCACTCGGGCGTTCAGTCAGGGGCTGAGTACCCGTAAAATTGCTCTGAGTATCAGTGTTGGATTGATGATGGGCACCATGCCGCTGGTGTGGGGCAGTTGCGTCATCTGTCTGGCGGTGGGGTGGTGGTGGCGTTTGAGCCACCCTCTGATCCAGTTGGTGAATTATTTGTTGTACCCGGTGCAGATTGCGCTATTTTTCCCGTTTTTTTATTGGGGTGCCCGGTTGTTCGGTAATCCGGTGTCGCTTAATCGTGAGTTTGTGGCTCAGTTGTTTGATGCTCCGCTGGCCGGACTCGAACAACTGTGGCTGGTTAATCTGCAGGCTCTGGTTTTGTGGGGTGGGATCAACCTGGCGTTGTTTCCGCTCAGTTATTTGGCAACACGGACTCTGCTTCATCGCTTTCGGCCTGACTCGGTTAAGACGATGGTTTTGTGAAAAGAGCTGAAGATCGAGATCAAGGTCTAGGTCGCCGGGTCTCGTCCCGGCAGCCGACATACTTCTGGCTGGCCGGCCAAAAGTATGCAAAAACCAGCTGAACACCTCCTGAACCTAAACTAACCGACAGTGAGTCTCTTTCCGTTATGCGTCACAGATTCGGCTTGCCTCCCTTTAGCTCGGCAAATTGTGCAATTCACCACCTCAGGCGTAAAACGTTGAGAATGGTTTGACGCCGACCTTTATCTCTTCCGTGGCACCGATTAAACGGGTGGGACGGTGCCCACCCTGCGATGGTTTGTTATTTAGCAGCCAAGCTCCCCCGTTCAGCAGCGCCGAACGCAGTGAACGTCACCGCGATGATCGTCGGCAACCTGTCTGAGCGGCAGCGAGTTTTGCCGACATCGCGGTGTAAGTTAACGAAGAGAGGGAACCCGTAGGGCGCAATGGTCGGGGGTCGATTTTGCGCCACTTTTGTCGACGCAAAATGTGGCCCGAGGTGTGGGCGCGGAAGCCCACGTCACGTGCGTACCAGAATTGCGAACGGATGAAGTTTGCCAGCGTGATCAGTATCGAATGACGAACCACTGAAGAGCAAGGTCAAGATCAACGTCAAGGTCGCCGGGTTTCGTCCCGGCAGCCGACATACTTTTGGCTGGCCGCCCAAAAGTATGCAAAAACCAGCTGAACACCTCCTTAACCTAGACTAACCGACAGTGAGTCTGTTTCCGTTATGCTTCACAGACTCGGCTCGCCGCCCTTTAGGTCGGCAAATCATGCAACTCATCATCTTAGGCGTAAAACGTTGATAACGGTTTGACGCAGCTCCCTATTTCTTCCGTGGCACCGATTAAGCGGGTGGGCACTGCCCACCCTGTCTGGGGTTGTTATTTAGCAACCAAGTTCTCCCGTTCAGCAGCACCGAACGCAAAGAGCGTCGCTGTGATGGTTGTCGGCAAACTGTTTGAGCGTGAGCGAGTTTTTGCCGACATCACAGCGTAAGCGAATGAAGTGAGGGGACCCGCAGGGTGCAATGACGGGAGTCGATTTTGCGCCACTTTTGTCGACGCAAAATGTGGCCCGAGGTGTGGGCGCGGAAGCCCACGTCACGTGCGTACCAGAATTGCGAACGGATGATGTTTGCCAGCGCGATTCGTTCCGAATGACGAACCACTGAAGATCAAAGTCAAGAGCAAGGTCGCCGGGTTTCGTCCCGGCAACCGACATACTTTTGACTGGCATTCAAAAGTATGTAAAAAACAGCTTGAACACCTCCTGGACCTGGATCAACCGATAATGGGGCGATTTCCGGTGTGCTTCACTTATTCGGCGTGCCTCCCTTTAGCTCGGCAAATCATGCTACTCATCATATCTGGCGTAAATGTTGATAACGGTTTGACACCTTACTCTATTTCTTCCGTGGCACCAATTAAACGGGTGGGACGGTGCCCACCCTTGGTGAGTCTGTTGTTTAGCGCCCCAGCTCTTTCGTTCAGCATGAACATCTCTACGATTTTACACAATACTCATCGTTCTCTTACGTCGCCATGTCGGGATAGATATGTTTAATGATCGGAGGAAACTATGATTGAAGCGATCTGTCTTGGCGGCGTAATTCTGGCGGGAATCGGTTGGCTGAACTATCGGCAATTTCGTCGTGATGGTCAACGTCTTGAGCAGCATCTTAAAAAGTCTCTTATTCGACGTGTGTAATCTGTCTACATGGGAAAAGATACCACGGTGAATTGATCGTCCTCAGTCTCGCGGAGAGTGGGGATTTGTCGCGTATACAAATCTGAATGTGTTCTTGCCAAACCCTGGGCGCTCATCTAAACTCTAAACATTACAATACTATTTCCATCCAGCTTATTATCCAACCAGGGGGGTAATCAGATCGTGGACCAATCTCATCAGTTTCAAACCCACAGTAAGACCATTGCCCAATTCCATGAACTCCTAGCTACATTGACCGACTCTCTCAAACAACGCTTTGATGACCCACAACGTGCAGCGGTTTTTTCATTGCTTAAAGCGTTGAAAGGACAGGCCGTTCCCGGTGAACTGTTGCAATTGAGCAGTGATGAGATGGTCGAAATTATCAGCTCCTTTTTTGCCACTATGGACGCGCGCCAACAGCCTGTTGCGGTACGTTGCATACCCGTGACCGGGCACCATATCTCGTTGTTACTGTGCAGTGTTGAGGACGCACAGTATCTGTTTGATTCGTTACAGGTCTACCTGACCCGACAGCATCTCGATTGGCAGGAGATTGTTCATTTGCGCCTTAAGGTTGAGCGTGAGGATGGGCACATTGTGACGCTGGCCGATGCTGATCTGTCAAATGCGGATGAGTCGTTCATTGTTGTTCAACTGGCTCAGGTGGAAGGGTGTGAACAGCTTGAACAGGATGTGGCCGATGTCTTTCACGAGGTTCATCGTTTTCGTAACGATACTCCGGCCCTGCAGCAACGTTTCACTGAGCTTGAAGGTCTGGCCGGAGCAGCCGGGTTCAGTGATCTGTGGCAGTGGCTTAAAGACGATCATTTTCTGCTGCTCGGCTATCGTCAACTGCAGTTGGACGCGTGTTGTGACGATGGTCAGGTTCAGGCTCTCAAGGAAAAAGCTCTGGGAATCAGCGATCATCCCGATCACCCTAATTATCTGCAGCCACAGGCGCTCAGTCAGTGTGATGATCTGATTCAGTCTTGCCTGATGCGTAAATCACCGCTTCTGGTTATGCAGACCGTTATTCCCAGCCAGGTCTGGCGTGATGAGCCGCTGACAGCGATCTGTCTACGTGACAAATACAATGAACACGGCATCCTCGAGCATGTGCTTCTGGGCTTGTACACGCGTTCGGTTCATGGTTGTTCGGCTCTCGATGTCCCGGCACTGCAAAGTAAAATCACCTATGCCCTGGAACATCTGGGGATTGCCGAAGGCAGCTACAATTATCGAAAAATCGAAGCGTTGCTGGCCACGTTCCCCGAACCAGAACTGTTTTTTCTTTCCGTTGAGCAGCTCAAGCACATTATCAACTCACTGCTGTTTGCCCCGCAGGGTAGTGTGCGGGTAGTTCCCATGGACACCGAATTGAGCACCATGGCTTTGTTGTTGATTGTTCCGCGCACCCTGAGTCAGAATGCCGATTTCAGCCAGTTGGAAAACTTTTTGTCCTACCACTTTCATGCGCGTAAACCCAACATGCGGGTGCTGCAGTTCAACAACGAATATTACATTGTCCAAGCCACGCTGATCTGTCGTGACAAACCGAAAGATGTCGACTTTGATCAACTGGCCAGTTCACTGACGGGATTGCTCCAAAGCTGGAAGCAGAAACTGCGCACCGTGTTGATACGTGAGCAGGGTAATCAGCGTGGATTGGAGTTGTGGCGGCGTTATTCTGATGCCTTCTGTCCGGATTACCGTTCCCGCATCCATCCGCGTTTCTGTTTGCGTGATATTCATTGTTTGGAGACCCTGCTCAAGGAACAACAGGAACAGGTTGACTTGTGGGGGCCGATCAACAGTGGGGTTAACTCCTCGTGTCGATTGCAGTTTTACAGTACCCGCCAGGGGTATCTCAATGAATTGATGCCGATTCTGGTCAACCTCGATCTGACCATCATTGATGAGGTGGATTTCACCCTGAATGTTGACGGCCAGGATCTGTTTATCAAGAGCTTCGGCGTGCTCAATAAACTGCCAGGCCAAGAGAGTCTGCTGCATATTCGTGAGCGGCTGCTTGATGCCCTGCGCGCTCTGCGCAGCGGCCGGGCCGAAAACGATTATCTCAACCGTCTGCTGGTGTCCACCGGTCTTGACTGGCAGCAGATCGATGTGTTCCGCGCCTATCGCAACTACTATTTCCAACTCGGCTCGTCGTTTACCAAACGTACCGTAGCCTTTGCACTGCTCAATAATCCACGTGCCTGCCTGGCACTGTACCGCTATTTTGAATCGCGATTTATCAACAAGGTGGAATGGGCCGATCCGGTGGTGCGTGACGAACAGGCACTGTTTCCGGCACGCATGGAGCTGATTGAAGCGTTGCGTGAGGTGGATGATGTCAATGAAGACCGCATTTTGCGCACCATCTTCAACCTGATCGATTCAACGGTGCGCACCAACTTCTTCAAGCGCAAGGATAGTGACGACTATTTCTTCTCGTTTAAGATCAGTGCTATCGGCATTGTGGATATGCCGGTACCGCGACCGCTGTTTGAGGTTTATGTGCATAACGCCGCCATGGAGGGGATCCATCTGCGTGGTGGCATGGTTGCCCGTGGTGGCATCCGCTGGTCCGATCGTCCGGACGATTTCCGCACTGAGATTCTCGGGTTGATGAAGACCCAAATGACCAAAAATGCCCAGATTGTCCCGGTGGGTTCCAAAGGTGGTTTTATTGTCAAAACTCCATGGTCCGATCGTGAAGAGGGCATGGCTTTATCGAAAAAAGCCTACCAGACCCTGATGCGTGGTTTGCTCGATGTGACCGACAACCGCGTGAGCGGTAAAGTGGTTCCCTCACAAGACGTGGTGCGTTACGACGAGGATGACCCCTATCTGGTGGTGGCGGCTGATAAAGGCACCGCCCATCTGCCGGATACGGCCAATGCCGTCAGTCGTGATTACAACTTCTGGCTCGGCGACGGCTTTGCCAGCGGTGGCTCACGCGGCTACGACCACAAAGTTCTCGGTATCACCGCTCGCGGTGCCTGGGTGTGTGTCCAGCGCCATTTCCGTGAAATGGGCATCGATATCCAGAGTGAGCCGTTCAGTGTTGTTGGTATCGGCGATATGAGTGGCGACGTGTTTGGTAACGGCATGCTGCTCTCGGAACAAATCTGTCTCAAAGCAGCGTTTAACCATCGCCATATTTTCCTTGATCCCGATCCCGATCCGGCAACCACCTTTACCGAGCGCAAGCGGTTGTTTGAACTGCCACGTTCGTCGTGGAGTGATTTCAACGCTGAGCTGATCTCTGAGGGTGGCGGCGTGTTTGATCGCGATGCCAAGGAGATTCCGTTATCCGAGCAGGTGCGCGACTGGCTCGGCGTGCGTCACGAAACTCTCGACGGTGACAGCCTGATCCGGTTGTTGTTGATGGCGGATGTTGATCTGTTGTGGAACGGCGGTATCGGCACCTATGTGAAAGCCGGCAGTGAAAAGGATGAGGATGCCGGCGATCGGGCCAATGATGCGGTACGGATCAATGGCAGCCAACTGCGCGCTAAAGTGGTGGGTGAGGGGGGCAACCTCGGCATGACCCAATTGGCGCGGATCGAATACGCCGTGAACGGCGGACGTATCAACACCGATGCCATCGACAATTCGGCCGGGGTGGATTGCTCCGACCATGAAGTCAACCTGAAGATCTTCATGCAGCACCTGATGGAATCGGGTCAGGTGGCCGATGAAGATGAGCGGGATCGCCTGTTGGAAGCCGTGACTGACGATGTGTGCGATGTCGTTCTGGCCAACAACTATGGTCAGAGCCAGTGCCTGTCCCTCGACAGTCTGCGCAGTCAGCAGGATCGCGAACTGTTTATCGATCTGACCGCACGGCTGGCAACCATCGATCTGCTCAACCGCCAGAGTGAGGCGCTGCCCGGCAGCAAAGAGGTGATGGGCCGCAAAGTCGCCTACACCCGGCCGGAGCTGGCCATTTTGCTGGCGTACAGCAAGATGCAGCTCTATCATGATCTGCTTGAGTCTGACCTGCCGGACCGGCCATTGGCTGCGGAATTTCTTGCTGACTATTACCCGCAGGCTATTGCTGACCAATTTGCCGATCATCTCGACAGCCAGCCGTTGAAACGGGAGATCATCGCCACCATGATCACCAACTTGGTGGTCAATCAGGCTGGCTGTGCTTTTTGCTATCGAATGGGGCGCCGTTACGACATCCCGCTGCATCAGGTCGCTGAGGCGTATATCCATTTTGACCGCTTGGTTGATGGTGCGGCGTTACGTGGCCAAATTCAGCAGCTTGACAATCAGATGCCCGCCAAAGAGCAATATCGTCGTTTGCTGGCACTCGAAGAAACCCTGTCCGCCATGTGCGACTGGGCTCTGAGTCAGGCACGCGAGCTGATCGATTTTGAACAACTCAGCGCCATGAGTCAGGACCTTGCCGACTACGGCAAGCTGCTCAGCAGTGTGTTGCCCGAAAAACGTTGGAACGCCTGTCAGCAGTTGGCCGGAGACATGGTGGCTCAGGGCATGGATGAAGAGCACGCCCTGCAGTTTGCCACCTTGCCGATGATGGAAAACCTGCTGCCGGTAATGGCCCTCCATCAACAGACAGAGATCGATCTTCATACCGCTGCCGTCGTGCTGGGCGATGTTCAGTCCCAGTTTGAAATCAAGGATCTGCTCAGTGCCATTGAACAGGTGCCGCTGCGTGACCGGTGGGATCGTATGACTCGCCATGCCTTGCGTACCGGCTATCACCATGCCGAGTTTGTCCTGGCTAAAAAAGTGCTGCAACAGTTTGACGGCAATATCGATCGTCTTCTGGCGCAATCGCGGGTGCGCTTCCGCCGTTACAAGCGGCTGCAGACCCTGATGCTCGACCAACCGGCCGCCAACTTCCACCCGTTGATGATCATGCTTGATCATCTGAATGGGATGCTTTAACAGAAAATGAGATTGTCCGGATAGCCACTGGCCGCTCTTAACGGAGCGGCCAAAAAAATCTGGACATTTACCGGGCACGCCTATAGCCTTGATTGCTGAGTTTTGCTGGCCCGCAACGCGTCTGGGGAGCCGACAGGCAAACTCGCTGACGTTGATCATACGTCTTTATACATGCTGCCCGGATCGATGGACCGGGACGGAGGCATTCACCGGCGCGAGGTCATGTTTCCATTAGGAACATGATGCTGTTTTTGGCCTTCCAGTCGTCGTGACTCTGGAAGGCTTTTTCGTTGAAATGCATTGTGCCTGAATCCCTTATGGTTCAGGCAAAAAACAGGATGAGACCATGAGGAAACAAACCACCGTACTCGATGTTCAGAACATGTACGCCAAAGGGGACAAGATCACCGTATTAACGGCCTATGACTACCCCTTCGCCCGGATGATGGATCAGGCCGGAATCGACATGATTCTGGTCGGCGATTCCGTCGGCAGTGTCTTCTCCGGCTATGACACCACCTTGCCGGTCACTATGGAAGAGATGATTTATCACACCAAAGCGGTGATGCGCGGCAGCCAGGGTGCCCTGGTCATTGCCGACATGCCGTTTTTATCGTATCAGGTGGATGTGCGCGACGCCTGTTTGAATGCCGGACGTCTGGTCAAGGATGCCGGAGCCCACGCCGTTAAGCTTGAAGGCGGTGAAAACGTCGCTGACACCATCCGTGCCATCGTTAACATGGACATTCCGGTGGTCGCCCACATCGGCCTGACGCCGCAGTCAATTCACCGCATGGGCGGTTATCGTGTCCAGGGCCGCAAAGAGGAACAGGCCCGGCAACTGATTGCCGATGCCAAAGCCGTGGCTGAAGCCGGTGCCTTTGCCGTGGTGCTCGAAGGGATTCCTGCCGATCTGGCTAAAGAGATTACTGAAAGTATCGATATCCCGACCATCGGCATTGGTGCCGGGGTACATTGCTCCGGTCAGGTGCTGGTGATTCACGATATTCTCGGTTTGTGCGAAAAATACTCGCCCAAGTTTGTCAAAGTTTATGCTGATCTGGCTCCGCTCATCAAAGAAGCCATGACCAGCTACATCGATGAAGTGCGTGCCGGAACATTTCCTGGCGACGAACACAGTTTTTAGGAGAGGGCGCAGATGGAAATCATTCACGATGTTCAGGCCTTTCAACAACGGATGTTGGCCGAGCGTCAACAAGGTAAAAAGATCAGCTTCGTTCCCACCATGGGGTTCCTTCACCAGGGCCATTTGTCATTGCTGGAAGAAGGGCGCGGTCGTGGCGACCTGCTGGTGCTGTCGATCTTCGTCAATCCCACCCAGTTTGGCCCGAACGAAGATTTTGACAGCTATCCGCGTGCTTTACAGCGCGATGCCGAGCTGGCCGCCAAAACCGGCGTTGATATTCTGTTTGCCCCGGAAGCCGACGCCATGTATCCGCAAGGCAGTGCCACCACGGTTCAGGTCACCGGACTCAGTGAGGGGTTGTGCGGTGCCAGCCGTCCCGGTCATTTTGATGGCGTGACCACGGTGGTCAATAAGCTGTTCAATCTGGTTCAACCCCACGTTGCCCTGTTCGGGATGAAGGATTTTCAGCAACTGGCTGTGATCCGTAAAATGGTCAGCGACCTCAATATGCCGATCACCATTCTCGGCATGCCAATTGTCCGTGAGCCTGATGGCTTGGCCATGAGTTCACGCAATACTTATCTCAGCGATGATCTGCGACGCCAGGGGCTGTCCTTGATTGCTTCCATCCGCAGTGTCTGTGAGTCGGCTGTCGCCGGGCAACGCGATGCCGCAACACTGATCGCTCAAGCGAGGGATATCATCAGCGCTCAACCTGATGCGCGTATCGATTACATTCAGATCTGTCACGATGAAACTCTGCAGGACCTGGAACAGGTCGATGAGCACGCTGTGATTCTGCTGGCGGTACGCTTTAGTACCACGCGACTGATCGACAACCACTATCTGTTGCAACCGGTGCGTGCCTGAGGCCTGTCATGAAGCTGTTTCGTTGTCGCTATATTGTGCCGATCCGAACCGATCCCATCGAAGATGGTGCGCTGGTTATTGATCAGGAGCGCATTGTTGCCGTGGGTCCTGCCGCAGAGCTGGCAGCGCGCTATCCTCAAGCCGACATGGTCAATCTGGGCGACAGCATCTTGTTACCGGCGTTTGTCAATGCGCACACCCATCTCGAATTAAGCGACTTTCCCCAATGGGCCGCTGAGGTCCATTCTCCAGAGCCGGAACAAGCGGGTTTCACTTCGTGGCTGCTGCGCCTTATTCGCGTTAAAATTGCCCGGCGGGTTAATGGTGAGGCTTCCAAAGCCTCCTGGCTCAACGGCCTGCGGCAATCCATCCGCAGCGGTACCGGCGTGATTGCCGATATCCTGTCGGAATCAGGTTTTTACGCCACGGTTGCCGAGCAATTGCCGGGGCGCTGTTACATCGAAGTGCTGGGCCACGATCCGGTGCGTGTTCATTTGCAATGGGATAATCTCGATCACTGCCGGGAACACTGGCCGACCAGCCAGTGGGGCGCGGCACCGCATGCGCCATACACCCTCAGCGATGATCTGCTGGAGCAGAGCTACCGCTACACCAGTTGTCGTCATCTACCGACCACGGTGCATGTGGCGGAATCGCATGACGAAATCGAGTTTATGCATCAACATCGCGGTCCCATGGTTGATCAGTTTTATCCCTTCGTCGGTTGGACGCCGTTTCTCGATAAACCCCGCCATCAGCGGCCATTGCCCTGTCTGGAAAAAGCCGGAGCGCTACGTCCCGATACGCTGCTGGTCCACGGCGTTCACCTTAATCGTGACGAGATCGCTACGGTGGCTGAGTCCGGATGTAGTATGGTGCTGTGCCCGCGTTCCAACGCCAAGTTGCAGTGTGGTGTTGCTCCCGTGGCCGAATACCTCGCCGCAGGAGTCAATCTGGCGCTTGGCACCGACAGCCTGGCCAGCAATGACTCATTGTCAATCTGGGATGAAATGGCTTTTGCCCGTGACTGGTTTCAAGGCGAATTGAGTTGTGAGCAGTTGTTACACATGGCGACGGTTGGCGGGGCAAAAGCGATGGGATTTGATGACCTGGGCTATCTGGGCGCGGGGAGTCGAGCAACCTTTCAAGTGCTCCGTGCTGAGCAGTCGCCGGTTCGAAGCCAGTTAACGGAGCACCTGTGCCACTCTGAGCGGACGAATGAGGTCTCTTTAGTGGTGATTGACGGTCACATCCGTTATGATCGAAGTATTGAGGAGGGGGCATGATCGAAGAGATTCCCACAGCCAAAGAGGTGGTCAATCGGCTGTTTGAGCACCAGACCACTCTCAGCGAGACCGGCGTGGTCATTGAGCTGCGCGAAAAGCGCCTGGCTGTTGTAGCCAGGGAGCAAAGCGACGGGTGTAGTGGTTGCGGAGCTTCCGGTGGCTGCTGTCAGAGCGGTGGAAATGGCCAACGCCGCCTGCTGGCGGATAATCAGCCCTATGCGCGGGTCGGGGATACGGTGCGTGTCGAGATCGAAACCACCGCCGGTTTAGCCGACTCGCAGAACTTTTTATACATCATTGCCTTTATCATGCTTGCACTCGGTCTGGCAGTCGGTTATTTTATCGCCAGCCTGTTGCCCGTCGGTATTCCGGCAGCGCTGTTGGCACTGATGATCGGCGGCGCCTTTATGGTCGGCACCCTCGGCGTGTTTCGTTTCGGACGCCCGGCCGTGGTCCAGACCTCCCTGGCACGCATTGTTGAAGTGATTACTCCAGCCGAGCAGGATGATCCTGCCGCTGAAGAACATACTACTGAAGGTTAAAATCAACGCCCATGGGCATTAAGATTATCGCGACAAACAAAAAGGCCTACCACGAGTATTACATTGAGGAGACCTACGAGGCCGGCATGGTTCTCACCGGCACCGAGGTGAAATCGTTGCGTCTTGGCAACGTCAACATCAAGGAATCGTTCTGCCGCATCATGAAGGGTGAGCTGTTCATCAACAATATGAACATCGGCCCCTACGAGCAGGGCAACCGGGAAAACCACGATCCGACCCGTATCCGTAAATTGTTGCTGCACAAATACGAGATCGACAAGCTGGTTCGTAAAGTTGAAGAGAAAGGTTTGTCGCTGGTGCCGACAAAAATCTACTTCAAAAACGGCTATGTGAAACTCGAAGTTGGCGTTGGCCGCGGTAAGAAATTGCACGATAAACGCGAAAGCCTCAAGAAGAAACAGGCCGACCGTGAGATGGCAAAAATATTTAAAGAAAACCGTTAAGATTGTCGATAAAACACCTCGAAAAATCGACAGTTTTATGTTAGTGTGGTTATGTCCTTAAAAAATGAAAGGGGGCGCCAAGGTTTCGACGGGGATTGGAAGCTAAGGTTGCATGTCGGAGTGGGCAGGCTCCGTTAAAAAGCCCATCTTATACAAACGCCGATACTGACGTTTCGTACGCACTGGCAGCTTAAGTCTGCCACGTCTCTAGTCTCTTCGCCTGCGGGTTTCTAGCGACGTCAATTTAGTAGGCTGGTTGTTGTTCAAGTCCGTGGTTCAACAGCGAGATCTAAACGGAATCGCCACATGTAAGAGCCTGTCTGTGGGGGCTGCATGCGGTTAAATTTAAAACACAGACTACACATGTAGACGCCTTAAGTGAAAGATTTTCGGACGCGGGTTCGATTCCCGCCGCCTCCACCAATCAAAAAAGGATGCAGCCCTGAAGGGTTGCATCCTTTTTTAATGCTGAAAGCCAGCGCCGGGAATCGAAGCGCAGCGAGCGCTGACTAAATGTCAGAAAAGCGGTGAGTGCTCTGGCAATCCTAAATAATTCGGGTCTGGCTTCGCCTCGCACCATTCCCACGGCGTTGCAAAACCTTGAAGTGGGTTGGCCACTTCTGCGTTTTCGCGCCTTGTGTGAACGGCACGAAGCTGTGCCATACACGCGAATTTTTAGCATTGACAGAGCACTGGGATGGCCACATCAGCGAGCGAAGGGGAGCCTACGCAGGAGTGAGCGTGATGCGAATGACGTAGTAGGCGATTCCCGCCGCCTTTTTCTATATATTGCCTAAAGTTGATCAGTTGAATAACATATTAGAATCATTTACTTATGCTGTGGTTGGGTGTAGTTTAACCACTTGTAAAAATGATACGTGTAAATTCTAAGCCGTGCGTGGAGAGTTGAATGTCCGAACAGGAATTTCTGCAAAACCTCGAAAAAAAATTATGGAATGCTGCCGACAAGTTGCGTTCCACCCTTGATGCCGCTCAGTACAAGCACGCCGTCCTTGGCCTGCTGTTCATCAAATACGTTTCCGATGCCTTTGATATTCGCCGCCAAGAGTTGATTGAGCAGTTTCAGGACGAAAATCATGATTACTATCTCGACCCTGCGGATTTTGCATCTGAAGTCGAATGTCAGGAAGAGATCGCCGTTGAGCTGGAAGTGCGCGACTATTACACCGAGAAGAACGTGTTCTGGGTTCCGGCTTTGGGGCGCTGGGCGAACTTGCAGGACAACGCTAAACTGCCACCTGGCACAAAAATAGAAATCAAAAACGGTAAAACAACCACCTATGAAATGCGCAGCGTCGGTCGGCTGATCGATGATGCGCTGGACGCCATCGAGAAGGACAATCCCAAGCTCAAAAGGGTGCTCAATAAGTCCTACGGCCGGTTGCAGATCGACCCCGCCAAGCTGGGTGAATTGATCGACCTGATCGCCACCATCCCCTTCAAGCACGCCTCGTTGCAGGCCAAGGATATCCTCGGTCATGTCTACGAATATTTCCTTGGTCAGTTTGCCCTCGCCGAAGGGAAGAAGGGGGGCCAGTTCTATACCCCCAAGTCGATTGTCAGCCTCATTGTTGAGATGCTGCAACCCTTCTCCGGGCGGGTCTATGACCCGGCCATGGGTTCGGGTGGCTTCTTCGTGCAGAGCGAGCAGTTTATCAAGGAGCACGGCGGCAAGCTCGGCAACGTCTCCATCTATGGCCAGGAGTACAATCACACCACCTGGCAGCTGGCGGCGATGAACATGGTGATCCGTGGTCTCGATTTCAACTTCGGCAAGGAACCGGCCAACACCTTCACCAACGATCAGCACCCCGACCTGCGTGCCGATTTTGTCATGGCCAATCCCCCGTTCAACATGAAGGAGTGGGATACCGGCGTCAAAGACGACGACCCGCGCTGGCACTACGGCAAGCCGCCTTCCGGCAACGCCAACTTTGCCTGGCTGCAGCACATGCTCTACCACTTGGCGCCGGGTGGTTCCATGGGCCTGCTGCTGGCCAACGGCTCGATGAGTTCCAACACCAACACGGAAGGGGATATCCGTCGGGCGCTGGTGGAGCACGATCTGGTCGAGTGCATGGTCGCCCTGCCGGGGCAGCTCTTCACCAATACCCAAATTCCTGCCTGCATCTGGTTTCTCACCCGCAACAAGAAGGCGCGGGGCAATCTGGCCGACCGCTCCGGCAAGGTGCTCTTTATCGATGCCCGCAACCTCGGCTACATGAAAGATCGCGTACTGCGCGACTTCAAGCCGGAGGATATTCAAAAGGTTGCCGATACCTTTCATGTGTGGCAGCAGGGGGAGGATTACGCCGATGAGGCCGGCTTCTGCTGCTCGGCTACGCTGGAGGAGATCAAAAAGCACGACTTTGTACTGACGCCGGGGCGTTATGTCGGTGCGGCGGATGAGGTGGAGGATGGCGAGCCCTTTGCCGAGAAGATGGCGCGGTTGACGACGCAGTTGCAGGAGCAGTTTGCCCGGAGTAGTGAATTGGAAGGGGATATTAAACGGAATTTGGCGGGGCTTGGTTATGACTGTTGAGTCCCTGTTCCCTCTCTCGACATCTTGGGAAGTTGCAACACTTGGCGATGTCTGCCGAAGGGGTGGAGGAGACGTTCAGACCGGGCCATTTGGAAGTCAGCTCCATGCTGCCGACTATGTGCCGGTCGGAATCCCCTCAATCATGCCGATGAACATAGGCGATAACAGAATCAGTGAGGAGGGAATTGCTCGAATTACTCCTGAGGATGCACGCCGACTTTCGAAATACCTAGTCAGAACTGGTGACATTGTTTACAGCCGACGTGGTGATGTTGAGCGCCGAGCTCTTGTTCGTGAACCTGAGGATGGCTGGCTATGTGGAACCGGGTGCTTGCGTGTGAGGTTTGGCGAAAAAAGCGTCGTGCACCCACCTTATGCTGCGTACTATTTAGGTCATCCATCAGTTCGCGAATGGATTGTTCGGCATGCCCAAGGCGCGACGATGCCGAACCTCAATACTTCGATTCTGTCGGCGCTGCCTTTTGTGCTTCCATCAATCGAGGAGCAAGAGCAGGTTGCTAGTGTTCTGACTGCCCTCGACGACAAAATCGAACTCAACCGCCAAATCAACCAGACACTCGAACAGATCGCCCAGACCATCTTCAAAAGCTGGTTCATCGATTTTGAGCCGGTCAAAGCGAAGATCGAAGCCAAAGCCGCAGGCCGCGACCCCGAGCGCGCCGCCATGTGCGCCATCAGCGGTAAACTTGAGCCCGAACTCGACCAACTCCCCCCCGAGCAATACCAACAACTCGCCGCCACCGCCGCCCTGTTCCCTGATGCTCTGGTGGAGTCGGAGTTGGGTTTGATTCCGGTGGGGTGGGAGGTGAAGTCGCTTGATCAGGTTGCAAACTATCTCAATGGGTTGGCACTTCAAAAGTTTCCACCTGAAAGTGAAACAGATTGGTTGCCGGTCATAAAAATTGCTCAACTTAAAAAGGGGGACACCGAAGGTGCTGATCGAGCTTCGTCAAAATTAAAACCGGTATACATCGTGGATGATGGGGATGTCCTATTCTCTTGGTCAGGTAGTTTGACTGTCGATATCTGGACTGGGGGGCAAGGGGCATTGAATCAGCATCTTTTCAAGGTCACCTCTGTTAATTATCCGAAGTGGTTCTATCTTCACTGGACTAAATTCCACCTTGCCCGTTTTCAAAATATTGCAGCGGATAAGGCTGTCACAATGGGGCATATTCAGCGCAAGCATTTGACCGAAGCTTTGTGTGTTGCCCCAGAGAAAAGTGGGATTGATAGTTTTGATTCTCTATTCTCTTCATTGTTGGCCCAAGAAATTGAATTGCGAATAGTCTCTCGGTCCCTCTCTTTCCTCCGTGACACCCTGCTTCCAAAGCTGCTGTCTGGTGAATTATGTATTGATACCCTAAGTGAAACGATCGAGGAATCTGCATGAACTCCGAATCAACACTCACAAGCCTTGCCATGTTGAAAGTAAACATTGACCAAGGCAAAGACTATCTTGAATATCTTCGCCCTTTCATTCTGAGAGTGTTGAAGCATGGGCAACTCAAAATCATTAACGACTCTTCTGTTTCATTGAAGTTAAGAGAAGAGCATGGATTGGAGATCCCTCGAAGATCTGTTCAGATAATTCTTCAGCGATTAGTTAAGGTGGGTTTGCTGCAGAAGTCTGAAGGTGTTTTCTATGTCGTTCGCGAAATAGAAGAAAAGGATTGGACCGCTGAAAATGCGGCTGCTTCGAGGAAAATTTCCTCTGTTGTCCATTGGTTTAGAGAGTTCGCTAAAGAAAGTGCAAACCGTGAATTAGATGATGATACTGCGATGGATTGCCTCGTAGTTTTTCTTTCTAAATTCTCGATCCCCTGCATGAAAGCCTATCTCCGAGGAACGGCACTTCCAGAAGTTAATGGCAATGGTAGTTGGAAAATCGTTTTAGTGAGCCAGTATGTACAAAATTTGCAGAAAACCGACCCAGGACGATTTGAGAATTTCATGGTCATAGTTCAGGGTCACATGCTGGCCAACGCACTTCTTTGTCCAGATTTGCAATCCGTATCGAGCACATATAAAGAAGTTACTTTTTATTTCGATACTCCCTTGTTGGTGCAATATCTCGGCCTTGAGGGTGTAGAAAAACAACAATCTTGTAATGATTTGGTTGCATTGGTGCAACGGCTTGACGGAAAGGTGTCATTTTTTACCCATACCCGGGATGAGTTGCTAAACGTTATTAACGGTGCAGCTGAATATATTGATTCTCCCAAAGGGAGAGGCGCAGTTATTTTCGAGGCAAGAAGAGCGGGTACTTCTAGGTCAGACCTTGTATTGACTGCGCAAAACGCCGTTGAAAAATTAGCAGCGTCTGGAATTGAAGCTCACCCAACCCCGGGCTATATCCATGAATTTCAAATTGAAGAAACCACTTTTTCCGATGCACTTAACGATGAGGTTAATTACTACAATCCAAATGCGCGTGAATATGACATAAACTCGGTGCGAAGTATTTATGTTTTACGTAAAGGCACGTGCCCTCATACCGTAGAAAAAGCTAAAGCTGTTTTTGTGACAAACAATACTGGTTTTTCTAAAGCTGCTTATGAGTACGGAAAAAAAATTGAACAATCGCGTGAGGTTTCAACTGTCATCACTGATTTTAGCTTAGCCAACACAGCGTGGCTTAAAGCTCCACAAGGGGCACCTTCATTACCGCGCAGAGAGGTTTTGGCTTTTGCCTACGCAGCATTAAGACCTACTAGTGAGTTCTGGGAGAAATTTCTAGCAGAGGCGGACAAACTCCAAAAAAGTGGAACAATCACCCCTCGTGATCATCAAATCTTGAGAAGCAGTTTACATGTGCAAGAAGAGCTGATGAAGTTAACCCTTGGTGAAGATGCCGCGCTTACTGAGGAAAAAATTACTGAGACGTTAAATCGTGTTGTCTCGGAAATTAAAAAAGAAGACAGCCATAAATTAGACTTATCTGAGAAGGCAAGAGGGGAGGCTGAGAGAAAATTTCAAGACGCATTGACTCGCAATGAATCAATTAAGGAAAAAATTTACTGGCGTTGTGACAAAACAGCAAAAAGGGAGGCTCTACTGCTCTCAATTTTGATTTGGATCTCGCAGGGAGCTGTTGCAGTCGTTGGGGTTATCAAGCTTACAAATCAAAGCGAACTTGGCTGGGCACTACTTTCGGTTGCTGGAGTTAGTGGTTTACTTCGTTTGGCGGGCACTTTTTGGGACCTTAAACCTTTAAAGGTCTATTCTCTTTTTCGTGAATGGCGCTGTCATGGGCTGGTCCAAAAAGAAAATTCTGCATTGGGGATTGACGAATAACAATTCCTACGGGAATTCCGGGGGCATAATATTTAACAGGTCCAAACGCGAAAAAGGTTGACATATGAGTGACATCAAACTCTTCAAAATCAACGGAACCATTGCCGAACTGGAAGGTAAATCCGTCGCCCTTGAACGTTCGCTGCAAACTCTGCTGGAAAAAAATCTGGAAACCTTCCTCGGCGTTCGCTTTCTTGCTTCGGAATACTCCACCGGCCATACCCACCGTGGCCGGATCGATACCTTGGGCATTGATGAAAACGGCTGCCCGGTGATTATCGAGTACAAACGTACTTTGAATGAAAACGTCATCAACCAAGGCCTCTTTTATCTCGACTGGCTACTGGACCACAAGGCGGAATTCGAGCTGCTGGCGCTGGACAGATTCGGTAAGGAGACACGGGATAACATCGAATGGAGCACGCCGCGCCTGCTCTGCATTGCCGGAGATTTCACCCGCTACGACATTCACGCGGTGCAGCAGATCAACCGCAATATTGAGCTGCTGCGCTACAAAAAATTTGCCGATGAACTGTTGCTGCTGGAGCTGGTCAATGCCGTGACCGCCGGGGAAACTACGGAGCAGAAAACAACGGAACCTGGGGCCGCAAACAGTAAGAACCGTTACAAAACGGTTTCTGATTATCTTAACCAGGCATCCGGCGAACAACGCAGCCGTTATGAGGCACTGGAAACGTTTTTGCTCGCTCTGGGTGATGATGTACAGAAGAAAGTTTTGAAATTCTACATTGCCTTTAAACGGATCAAAAACTTTGCCTGTGTTGAGGTTCACCCGCAAAGCGGCAATATCCTGGTCTTTTTAAAGGTTGATCCGCAGTCCCTCGGGCTGGAAGCTGGGTTTTCCCGTGATGTGTCAAACATTGGTCATTTCGGCACAGGCAACCTTGAACTGACCATCCGTAATGACGCCGATCTTGAACGCGCTAAGTATTTGATTCAACAAAGCTATGAGATGAGCTGATGATTTTGGTGCCAGGAGTTTTTAATCATGCTTGAAACGTTGGAGGTATTGCGGAACAGTTTGGGTAAACAATTTGATCATCTTAGTCAGGAGGCCAGACTGATTCTGGTTACGGCCCAGATTGAGAAAACCGTTGATCACAGCCGTATGATCGGCATGATGGATATTCGTCCCCATGATTTAACATCCAGAGGTTCGGGGGTTCGCAGCGAAGGTCTGGGGGATAGCTCTGGGGGATAGCTCTGGGGGGTCGGGGGATTTGCAATTGAAAGCCGCGCCGGTTGCAACTAAGAAAAGAGCGCCAACAACGGAAATGGAGCGGGTCATTTTAGCTCTATGCGCTCAATCTCCTCTGACCTTGGAGCAGTTCATCGTTTGCTGAATCGTTCTATGGAGGTTTTACGTAAAGATTATCTGCAACCGATGGTGAAAACGAAAAAATTGCGTTATCGCTATCCGACGAAACCGAACCATTCCGAGCAAGCCTGTATCACAGTGAAGGAGGGGCAAATCGAACAACTTTGTCTTGACTGGTTCCAAGAGGGGGGGATGGCTCCACGCCTTTGGGCCGGATATTGCCCCGGATGGTGACAGCCCGAATCGCAAATATTCCATCCTCAGTTACACGTTGGAGTTCAAGAACACCGCACTGAAAGAGATCGGCTTTAAGCACCGAGAGAGTGGGCTGATTGTTCAGGCGCTGAAGGCCCTGGGCAAGGAACGGATCACTTCCGAGGTGATTGAAAAGATCCGCAACCAGATCGCGTCGGAGAAGTGCGGAAAGATACTAAAGGAAACCACAACTGTCACCGGTTGGGTTTACGATGCCATAAAGCAGATTTGCCGGGAGGGGTGAATTGTGGGGCAATTTAGCGAATACATTGTTTTTGTGGACGAAAGTGGCGACCACGGCCTGAAGACCATTGACCAAAACTACCCTGTGTTTGTGCTGGCTTTTTGCATTTTTCGTAAAGTCGATTATGCCGACGGGTTGGTACCTACATTCAAGCATTTTAAATTTAAGCATTTCGGCCACGATCAAGTTATCTTACACGAAACTGACATCCGCAAAGATAGAGGTGATTTTTCTATCCTGAAAACTCGTGAGAAAAAAGAGGCGTTTTTAAACGAGCTGACCGATATTGTTGCGGCAACTCAATTCGCATTCATTGCATCTGTTATTCGAAAGGAACCTTTGCGTGAAAAATATACGAATCCAGAAAATCCGTATCATCTCGCTTTAGGATTCGGACTTGAAAGGATTTTCTATTATTTGCGTGGAGTCGGTGCTACGGAACAGAAAACCCACATTGTTGTGGAAAAACGCGGATCGCAAGAAGACTCAGAGTTGGAATTAGAATTTCGTCGAGTTTGTGATGGGCAAAATAGACATCGATGTGCTCTGCCTTTCGAGGTGGTTTTTGCTGACAAGAAAAGTAATTCAGCAGGACTACAAATGGCAGATTTGATTGCACGACCTATCGGGATGAGGATATTGCGTCCAGAGCAACCGAACCGTGCCTACGACACCATTGAGAACAAATTTTATAGGAACGGTAGAGGGCGGTTTGATGGTTGGGGGCTAAAATGCTTCCCCTGAAAAAACAAAAGGCCCCAACGTATCCGCTGAGGCCAACTGTCGACCGGGAATCCCCAGTCCTTAAGGCAAACTCTACCGGCAATGCGTATTGTTGTCAATCAATGAATTCAGTTCCAGGGGGGAGCTCATCCAATGATTACTGAAGACCAGCTTGAACAAATTTGTCTGGACTGGTTCTGTGCCGGTGGCTACGACTACGCCTTTGGCCCTGACATTGCCCACGATGGCGATACGCCGGAGCGCAGCGACTATCAGGAGGTTGTCCTGAGAGGTCGCCTGCTCACCGCTCTGCAAAAGATCAATCCGCATATCCCCCTTGAATCTTTTGAAGATGCCGCCGAGACCATTACCAAGCCCGAATCCCCGGTGATGATCCACAACAACCGCGCCTTCCATAAACTGCTTCTTGAGGGGGTGCCGGTCGAATTCCGTGATGGTGATGAAATCCGGACCGATCAAGTGTTTCTCATCGACTTCCACAATGTCGAACGCAATGAGTTTCTGGTGGTCAATCAGTTTACCGTGGCTGGGACTAAACAATTGCGTCGCCCGGATATTGTCGTGTTTATCAACGGGCTGCCGATTTCCGTGATTGAGCTGAAAAATCCTGCCGACATTCATGCTGATATCTGGAAAGCCTATGACCAGTTGCAAACCTACAAGGAGGAAATTTCCGATTTGTTTGTCTGCAACGAGGCGTTGGTGGTCTCCGATGGTTTGACTGCCCGCATTGGTTCGCTCACCGCCAATAAAGAACGTTTTATGCCTTGGCGGACAATTCGCAATGAGGATGACAAGCCGCTACTCGAATATGAACTGGAGAAAGTGGTCAAGGGCTTCTTTGATCGCGAGCTGCTGCTCGATTATCTGCGTTACTTCATTCTGTTCGAATTGGACGATGGCAACCTCATCAAAAAGATTGCCGGTTATCATCAGTTCCATGCTGTGCGCGAAGCGGTGCGAGTAACACTGATCGCCTCGGCTCCGGCGCAAAAGTTTGAAATCTCCGATCAACGGGCCACGTACGGCAAAGAAGTTCAACCCGGATCGCGCAAAGCCGGGGTGGTCTGGCATACCCAAGGATCGGGCAAGAGCATCACCATGTGCTGTTACGCCGGGAAGCTGTTGCAGCAGCCGGAGATGAACAACCCGACCATTGTTGTCGTCACTGACCGTAACGATCTCGACGGTCAGCTCTTTGAAACTTTTGTCGGTGCCAAGGAATTACTCAGGCAGACACCTGTCCAGGTGGACAGTCGAACCGATCTGCGCGATGAACTGGCAGCACGACCATCGGGCGGGATCATTTTCACTACGGTGCAGAAATTTTCGCTGCTGGAAGGGGAGGAGGCGCATCCCATCCTGAGCTCCCGCAGTAATATTGTGGTTATCAGTGACGAAGCGCACCGCAGCCAATACGGTTTTAAAGCACGACTCGATACCAAGAGCGGTCAGTATATCTACGGTTTTGCCAAACATATGCGTGACGCCATCCCCAATGCCTCGTTCATTGGCTTTACCGGTACGCCTATTTCTCAGGAAGATAAGGACACCCGTGCGGTGTTCGGCGATTACGTCAGCATTTACGACATCCAGGATGCAGTTGATGACAAGGCCACAGTGCCGATCTATTTTGAGTCACGCTTGGCCAAACTCGACATCAACCGTGCCGCGATTGAAGAACTGAACGATGAGGTCGAGGATGTTATTGAGGATGAGGAGGATGTCAGACAGCGCGAACGCACCAAGAGCAAGTGGGCGACGCTGGAAAAACTGGTGGGAGCGGAGCCGCGGTTAAAAGAGGTTGCCGAAGATTTGGTGCACCATTTTGAGGCGCGCACCAGTGTGGTCGAAGGCAAAGGCATGATCGTCTGCATGAGCCGTGAGATTTGCGTGCATCTTTACAATGAGATCATCAACTTGCGGCCAGATTGGCATGACCCCGACCCGGAGAAGGGTGCGATCAAGATCATCATGACCGGTTCGGCAGCCGACCGGCCCCTGTTGCAACCGCACATCTATAACAAGACGACCAAGAAGCGGCTGGAGAAGCGTTTTAAGGACGCCAAGGATGGCCTGAAACTGGTCATTGTGCGTGACATGTGGCTGACCGGTTTCGACTGCCCGAGCTGCCATACCATGTATGTCGACAAACCGATGCGTGGCCACAACCTGATGCAGGCTATCGCCCGTGTCAACCGGGTATTCAAGGACAAACCGGGTGGTCTGGTGGTGGATTATATCGGCATTGCCAACGAACTGAAGCAAGCCCTAAAGGTTTATGTCAATGCCCAAGGGAAAGGGGCACCGACCTTGGCAGCGGAAGAGGCGCTGGCCGTGCTGCTGGAAAAACTATTGCGCGACACCATCAAGGCCAGAACCCGCAACAATGTGGTGATGGAGCAGAAATTCAGCGAACGCCTGCTGGCCACGCTGAATCGCTACCACGCGCGAGCCATCGAGACCGCTCAGGTGATCGAAGAACTAATCCAGATGGCTAAGGATTTTCAAAATGCACTCAAACGCGACGAGGAGTTGGGCCTGAATTCCGACGAAGTGGCTTTTTACGACGCTCTGGCCAACAACGAAAGCGCGGTGCGGGAATTGGGTGATGAGATCTTGAAAAAAATCGCGGTGGAGATCACTGAAAAACTGCGCAACAGTACTTCGGTTGATTGGCAGGTGAGAGAGAGCGTGCGAGCAAAATTGCGGAATCTGGTGAGGCGGACATTGCGCCGTTATAAATACCCACCGGATAAGCAAGAGGATGCGGTGGATTTGGTGTTGAAACAGGCTGAAGTTCTCTGCTCTGGCTGGTCGAGCTGATATTCCTAAAAACAAAAACGGGAACTCCCAATGTTTGACTGGTTTCGCAACCGTCGCCGCAAAAAACCGACCCAGGCTGTTTTTCCACCTGCATGGGATGACATTATCCGTCGTAATGTGGCTCATGATGCTATGCTGACTGACGCCGAGCGTGCCCAATTGCGTGCCCTGATTCAGGTGTTTATCGCCGAAAAACAGTGGGAGGGTGCGGGTGGCCTGGAGATTGACGACGAAATTCGCGTGACTATTTCGGCCCAGGCGTGTCTGCTGCTTTTGGGGCTGCCCCACAATTATTATCGAAATGTTCAATCTATCATCGTTTATCCAACGACGGTTGTGCCACCACAACGTACACCGGGCTTTTTTGAACGGCCGAGTATTCAGGCAGACCGTCAGTCGCCGATTCTTGGCCAGGCTTTTTTACAGGGGCCGGTCATTATTATCTGGGATGCGGCGCTGCGTGAAGGTCGCCATCCGGAATCGGGCCACAATGTGATATATCACGAATTCGCCCATAAACTGGATATGCTCGACGGCACGGCCGATGGCACGCCGCCTTTGAGCAACCGGGACGAATACCGCGACTGGATTGACATCTGCTCCCGTGAATATCTTCGACTCAAGAACGATGCCGATAGGGGCAAGAAATCATTCCTCAATGCCTATGGGGCCACCAACGAGGCGGAATTTTTTGCTGTGGCCACGGAGCAATTCTTTGACCAGCCTCGTGCGCTGATCAAACAGGCGCCGGATCTATATCGTGTGTTGCAGGAATACTATCAACAAGATACCTACCAACGCTTAATTTCATCCCGTCGATAATCCTTCCCCTTAGCGAAAAAACACCTCCAATCCGACTGCCTGCCGCTCCGCCAGATCAGGAATGCGGTGACGTTGCCAGCGCTTGACCAGCGGAAACATCCAGCCGGTGAGGGGGATGAGCAGGAAGCGGTCGAGCAGGCGGTAGCGCGACTGGTTGCGCAGGATGATGCCGAAGAACAGTCCGGTGGTGATCCAGCGAATGCGGAATGGCGAGAAGTCGCATTCGACGAGAAAGCCTTTGGGGTGTTTGTTGTGATATTTCTTGAGTCGGGTGCAGACTTTTTTCTCCCGTTTGTTGCCGGCTTTGCCGAGATAAAAGCGGCGCAAGGCGTAGAGCAGTTCAAAGGTGTCGGCGGCAAGGATCAGTTGTTGTTGATTTTTGCTGAGTTTTTTTGTCAGGGTGCGCAGTTGGCGGATGTCGCTGCGCAGCAGTTTGTCGTTGATGCGCACCTTTTTGCTGTTGCCCATGAAGGTACGAAATACCAGACGCAGGGCGCGATTGACGAGGATGGTATCCCAGAAAATCCACAGGAGCGGTGGTACGCGTAGGCGGCGAAACCACAGAGACTGACGGGCAAACGGGTCGAAGTACCAGATTTGGTCAATGAGTTTGTCGTACAGTTGAACCAGTTCGATGAGGGTATCCTGGTCTTCATTGGGGAAGCGTTGCTGGCAGTAGGTGCGCAGGATGTCATCGGCGGTGTTGTTGCTGGTGAAAAGCTGGAGCGTAGCGACGGTGTTGAGTTCATTCCATGGGGAGGAATCGTTGAGAAAGGTCAGACGCTCAAAGTGGGACCAGCCGCCGGTCTGACACCACACGGAGATGCCGCGCAGCAGTGGGTTGTCGGCCAGTTGGTCGCGATATTCTTGATATTGTCGGCCAATATAGGCGGGAAACACGCCAAAGCCTTCGTATTCACGTCGGGCCTGAAATTCGACGATGTGGGGATGTTGCGAATGGGTGATCCGCTCGTTGAGGGGCAGATAGCGGAAAAAATCGGCGCTGGCGTATTTGCGTGATACGACAAAGGAGGGGGAGTCAATATCGCCGAAGGCGACCTTTTCTGTGGCTTCATTCCAGATAATATCTCCCACCCGAAATGCGCCGAGTCCCCAGGTGCGAAAAATTAGGGTTTTCCCGTGGGACTCAAACACGGGCAACACCTCTTTGAGCCAGCGGTTGCACTGACGCGGTGAGCGGATCACCATGCGGCTTTTGAACAGTGAGGTGACGTCGACGCCGTCGGATTCGCCGATGCGGGTGACGATGCCGGACACTTCGGGAAATAGATCAAACAGACGTTCAACCGCCTCGGCAAACAGCTCGCGCATTTTGGCGTCGCGCCGTTTGGTATGGCTTTCGATAAAACGGTTCCAGAATATGATGTCGGTGGTGATGTAGATGGCCAGACCGGCATCCTTGGCAATGGCAAATACTTGCCGGAAAAACTCTTGATACGAATGAACCGTGCGGCTGAGCATGTAGGGGTAGAAATCGAACAGAGTCAGGTGGGCCAGGTCATCAAAGGTGATGGCGGTGTAGCCGATGTCGCGCACTTTCTGGCAGTAGCGGGTCAGGGCGTCGAGGATGGTTTGTTTGAGATTGTCATCAATGCGGCCGTGTTTTTGAAGTTCGGTCAACGGCGCTTTGGACCAGTTTTTTCGTTGGCCATCCTGAAACGGGGTAAAGAAGGGTGCGGAGCCATCGATGAGCAGTAAGTCGCGTTGTTGTGTGGTCATGGTCTTTTTTTAAAGCTTCATGATGTTGGGTGCCGTGCGATTCACACGGCAAGTGACAGATAGAACGGAAACCAGATCATGCCGATTAGAGTGGTGTAGGAGACCACGGCTGCGGCAAACTCTTTATCCAACCCCTCCATGGTGGCAAAGGCCAGGGTGTTGACACCGCTGGGGGCCGACGCCATCATCACCACAATATGCCGCATCATTCCGTCAATTCCCATCAGGTGAACACACAGCTGGGCCAGAACAAAGCCAAGCCCCATGCGTAATACGATGACACTGGCCAAGGAACCGAGGCGGACCAAATGCGGCCGAAAGGCAATGCCGAGAGCCAGCATCACCACCGGGGTGGTCATGTTACTGAGCAGCGTAAACCAGTTGATGATCAATGACGGCAGGGCCGTGTGGGTAACATTGAGGGTTAAGGCCACGATCAGGGACAACAGCGGTGGTGACAGGAGAAATTTCGTCAGCAGTTGGCGATGGTTACTGCCGCTTTGGCCATGCCGACAGGCCAGATAGTAGACGAAAGTGAACACCATCAGGCCGGTGCCAAAGTCAAACAGCGAGGCAATGGCCATCCCCTCGGCACCATAGGCCGACAGTACATAAGGGAAGGTGAAACCACCGTTCATGACCAGTATGCCGATGTAAAACACCCCTAACGTGGTGCGGGGGAGATCGAGAATCGGCGCGATCCCTTTACCGATGACAAAGGTGATCAGAATGATGGCGGCGGACAGACCGGGTAAAAACAGCAGGCTTGGGCGTAAGTGCATGGTGCTGACCGATATCAGAATCAGGGCAGGCAGACACAGGTAAAAGAACAGTTTGAGCAGGATGTCGGCATCCTGTGCGGCAAACACCCGCCATGCTCTCAAAACCACCCCTAAGGCAAAGGTGAACACCAATGGAAGGATGGCCGTAATGAGATCAGGCATGAATCAGCGCTCCTGGCTGGTAATGGCGTGAATGTTCGCGTAGTCCTTGTCACTGACTGCAACGATACCGGTGGCATTCTTTTTGTCAAACATGGGCTGCAGGGCTTTTGGTGATGAAAACAGGATGTGGCGGATCTGCTCTTTGACTGGTTCGGGTAACTGACCACGGAAAACAAACGGATCGAAATGGATGGGTTGCGAGCGCCATAAAATCGTCACCTGTTGCGCAGTGACGATCCCTTTACGCACCGCCTCATCCAGACGGGAACTGGAAACAAATGCGGCATCGACCTGATAGTTGACCAAAGCCCGGATCGATCGATCATGAGAACCGGTGTAACTCATGCCGCCAAAGTACGCCGGAAGGGGCGTATTGACCTTTTTTCTGAACTCATAATGGGGAATTACCGAGCCGGAAGTACTTTTCGGGTCGGTAAAGGCAACTTTGCTGCCACGCAGATCGGCGAGCGATGTGACACCATCATCGCTCAGGGTCACCAGCACCGACTGATAATAACTGCCTTCCGGAGTAAACGTGCCTGATTTTCTTTTCAGTGATGCAAAGGCTTCGATGGTGTCATCGCGTTGTTTGGCATAAGCATAGGAGGCTGGACCCAAAATCGCCAGATCGATATCGGCAGAGAGCAGTCCTTCGATGACCGACTGATAGGAACTGACACGTACCACATCGACCGGGCGCTCAAGTCTTTCTTCAAGCAGGTGCAGTAATGGCGTCATTTCATTAATCTGCTGATCGAGGTTCTTCTTCGGGATCATAGCAAAGTGCAATGCTGTGTGATCTGTTGTGTCGGCCTGCAGATTCCCCAACGGCCAGACCAGACAAGCCACGAGAAAACAGATGAAAAAGCCGTGTTTTGTCATGAGTTCTCCTTGAGGGCGGTTTTCAGAGCGCTGTGCCTTACCGTTGACGAACTGGCCAGGCGGGGGTGAAATAACGTCCATTGGGCGCGACCGTTTTCTTTGGACCAGTACATGGCGACATCGGCTTGTAATAACAGAGTCTGGACATCTTCGGCATGTTTCGGAAACATGGCTACGCCGATACTCGGCGTGGTGTGAATCGTTAAGCCGTCAAGGTTGGTATAAGGGCGCGAGAGGGTATGAACAAGTTTCTCCGTGATCTGAAAGGTGTGATCATCACGGGTGATGCCGTCGAGCAAAATGACGAATTCATCGCCGCCGTAGCGGGCAATGATATCGGCTTCGCGCAGTGTGTCGCGCAACCGGTCAGCGACTTTTTTTAACAGCAGGTCACCAATATGATGGCCGTAGGTGTCATTGATCTCTTTGAAACGGTCCAGATCAAGAAACAGTACGGCACAAAGGAGTTCCTTGCGTTTGCTGTAGAGGAGTTGTTTCTGAGCGAGTTCGATAAACAGACGCCGATTGTACAGATTAGTCAGTGGATCACGCGAGGCAGCATCGACGGCTTGTTTGTGTTCATGCTCAAGCTGGTTGATCAACTGTGCGTTTTGTTGGTTCGCTGCGAGCAGGGCCTGCAGATAATGCTGTTTTTGGTGGGCAACCCACACCAGCCAACTGAACCCAACGAGACTGAGCAAGGTGACAACACTGAGAATCATCAATTGCTGACGCCGCCAGTGAGCGTATTTTTGCAGGATTTCATCCTGGTACTGGCTAACGCTGATGGTTAGAGGGTAGGCCGACAGGTGGCGATAACTGGTCAAAACCAAGTGGCTGTGATCCTGATAGGACGCTGTCTTGGTTTGACCGAATTGGCGATTGCTCTGCCAGTAAATGTTAGGGGTGGTAGCAGGTTCAACCACCAGGGCACCTTGCTCAATATGGACCAGGGGTTGTCCGGTAAGGGTTTGGATTCGGATGATTCCGCTATGACCGATCATGACGTCTTGATACAGGTTGAGCAAGTAACCGAGGTCTGCTTCAAGAATCATGGTGATGGAACCAAAACGGTTGGTGGCGATGCGAAAAACCAGCGGGATCTGCCACGGAGCATCAGGCCGCAGCAGTTGAGCATTGAAGATAAAAGGCGTGTCTGTGTCCTGGTGCACCGGGAAAAACGTGGCGAGCAAATTCTGTTGTTCACTGTAATTCGTGCCGGGAGAACTCTGATACAACGGCGTGCCGTTGCGGCTACAGACCAGCATGCGATTGAAAAAATGCTGGCCGGAGAGCAGTTCGGGGATATGATTCAGTTCCGCCGTATCCTGCTCGTCAAGCGCATTGCGGACAATGGTTTTCAAAGGGCGGTGTTCGTCAATGGCTTGGGTGAGGTTTTTACTGATAATAGAGACCAGATTGTGTTGCTCGGTGGTGACGCGATCAAGCAGGGAGCGCCGGTTGGATTGAAGCTGGTTGAGCGTTAAAATCCAGGCGGCCAGTAACAGACACAACCCAAACACGCCAACGGCAACAGGCAAAAAGGAACAGCCTCGTCCCCATGGGCAGGATCCTGAGCTTGTTGAAGACGGCGGGGATGTCGTGGTTGCACGTTGTATCGCCATCTTGTGAAAATGAAAGGCAAGCGAATCCGGTTTCATAAAACCTTGAGTAGTAACGGATATGGGACTTTGTTTGTTATGACAGAATGTTAAAAAGTCCCTTCCGGGGGGCTTTGCAACGACGCAAGCCGAAAATGCGATTTTTCGTCATGCTTACAAAACCAAGAACTTGAAAACCTGTCCTTGATTTTGGTCGCCCCTCCATGGGCTCCACAGTCTGTTTTTCAACAGTCTGATAAAACCAGAAACATGTGAGAAGGGGATTAGAAGAATCCTTTGCCATAAAAAAAGCAGCCGAAAAAGCTGCTTTTTTTATGGTGACGTATTTGAAGTGGCGGATCAGTGTATTTTATCGAACCGACCGTATTCGGCATCGGAGACCATGATGTGCTCTTCGATCCAGTTTTTCATAAAGGCGAGAACTTCAAGGTTGATTTTGGTTTGACCACTGAGATAGTCAACATGCAGCTCACTGATTCGTGCCATAAATCGGGCATGTTCCTGACAGTGTTTTTCATGTTTAGGGAAATGATGCTCTTCCATCCAGACTTCTTCAGCGTGAAAATGATAAATCGTGTAATCGATCAGTTCATTCAATAACCCGCCCATTGAGTCATTGAGCTTACCGGATTCAAAATCTTCGTAAGCTTTGTTGAGCAAAAAGAACAGATGTCGATGGTGGTCGTCGAAAGGGTCGACTCCAGTTAGGAAGCGATCTTTCCATTCAAGTAAAGCCATGGGTTGAAACCTTAGAGAGAAAATATTTAATGTGTTAAAAAAAAACATGAAATTCTAATCTTTTTAAACAGGTAAGGCAAGTTTGAAATGCATTTAAACGTTGAGCTACGGTTTTGCTTCAATAAAACGTGAATATTCCCGATCGGTTCCCAGAATGTGGCTGGAGAGCCAGTTCTTCATGAACGATAACAGCTCTTGAGCCAGGGCTGTGTTCCCGCTGTTGTAGTCTTCACACATCTCTTGTACGCGATTGATGAAATAGTGATGTTCGGCACAGTGCTGTTTGAGTTTCGGATAGTCGAGATTTTTCATCCACACTTCTTCGGCTCTGAAGTGATATTTGGCGTATTCAATTAATTCGACCAGAACCAGACCGAGCTTTTCCTTCTCCAGACGACGGGTAATCTGGTCATGAGTCTTGTTGAGCAGGTCGATAAGGTGCCGGTGGTGATCGTCAAATTGGTCAACATTGACAGCAAAATTCTGGTTCCATTCGATGAAGGCCATAAATCCTCATAGTTGTCAGGTCATTGATAGTCACAGACAGGCAGTTTAGGGGGATTGTCAGCTGATGACAAGTGTATTTGAAGTGTGAACTCTGAAGGTTTTGTCGGGAACGATCTTCAAATTTATTGATGGAAAATAATAAAAATATGGTGGTCGTCAATTGATCTGTAATGTCGAGAGGTTAGGGATGATGAGAACTTTATGACGTAGAAACAGGAGGTTAATGTTGAATTTTTGTTTGACATTTCAAGGGTTGTCGCTCTAAATAGAACTATATTACTCTTGATTGATTCAGGGAGAAACGCCATGATTGACGCGATGAGTAGCGCCATGTCCGGCCTGCAGGCACAGACATTGCGCCTTAATTCCACAGCGAATAATGTTGCCAACAGCCAAACAGAAGGATATGCCCCATCCCAGGTGACTCTTGCGGAAAACGAGCAGGGGGGTGTTCGGGCTCAGTTACAGAAACCAGTCAATGGAACAGGTGATGCTCAAACCGCAGAGAATCAGACCTCGAAAGTTGATCTGGCTAAAGAGATGGTGGATATGATGCAAACCAAACAATTCTATTCTGCCAACTTAAAAACGGTTTCTGTGGCAGATTCCATGTCTGGTGATTTGCTCGATACATTTGCCTGATCCCGATTTTTTCACCTCATCTTTTATAGGCCCCTTCATCATTTGATGGAGGGGCTTTTTCGTGTGTCCTGTCGAACGTGTGTTTCTCAATCTTCATGCCTCATTTTCATTTCCAACTATTACCCTGCACAATTATTATTTATATAAAGATCGGAATATCTGATTTGATTAATTATAAATACTAATGCTATAAGAGAACGAATACTCGAACGTAGAATCGATATTCGTACAACGTGGAACACATGGTCCTCGTACCCAACTCTTTCATCAGGGAGGAATTATGGCGCAATGTCGTGCCTCTGAACAAGAAAACAGTCAAATTGCTATGCGTTTAGCCGGGTTGCTTGAATTTATGGCGCAATCTATGGAGTATCCTGATAAAAGCTGGTTGACGACAGACCATTGGCAATTACTGGTTTCAATCCTCGATGAACTGGGCTGGACAGAAGAGCTGAAAGCATTACCAACCCCTGATGATATCCTTTCTGAACCGGGTCTGACGGCATTACAGGTGGAATATACCCGCCTGTTTATCAACGCGGTTCCCCATGTGATTGCCCCTCCTTACGGTTCAATTTACACCGATTCTGAAGGCATCCTATTTGGCCCCAGTGCCGAAAAGACCAAAGTGTTCTATCGCCAGCAAGGTTATGACTTGCGTGGCCCTAATGATATTCCGGATCATTTGAATCATGAATTGCGGTTTTTATCCCTCATGTTACAAGACGGCAAGTTTTGTGAGACAGAGCAGTTTTTAGCGGAGTTTTTTCGACCGTGGTTTTGTCTGTTTCGCAATCGCGTCGTCGACGAAAGCCGCCATCCGTATTTCCCGGTCATGATGAAATTGATCCATTTCTTCACGAAGGAGGATGAGGAGCATGTCAATCAAGTTAACCCGGCGTAAGTTTTTACAATCGGCAAGTTGCGCTGCAGCGGCCGTGCCATTAGCGCGAATGGCTCAGGCTGAGGAACCTTTTGTGCGCAAGCCCTATGCTGCCCCCGGCAGTTTTGCCGGAACCAAGAGTGTCACCGGCGGTATTTGCGGTATGTGCTTCTGGCGCTGCCAGTTGGTCGGCAAGGTCAGAGACGGCAAACTGGTGAAACTGGAAGGCAACCCAAAGAGTATTGACAACGGTTCGAGTATCTGTGCTCGCGGTAATGCAGGGATTAAGCTGCTGTACGATCCGGATCGGTTGAAATATCCGATGAAAAACATCGGCAAGCGGGGCGCCCCGGTATGGAAGCGCATCTCTTGGGAAGAAGCTCTCGATGAATGTGCCTCGCGCATGAATGCGATTATCGATGACTATGATGAGAGATCCCTGGCCATTTTCCCTCATGGGTCGTCGGCCAAGTATCCCATGGATTATTTTGAATATGTTGTCGGCACACCGAACAACTCAGAGGCATCATTTTTTCAATGCCGCGGTTCTCGCGATATCGCTTATATCCAGACCCTGGGAACGCCTGCCGGGGAAGAAGTGGATATGGCCAATGCCAAAGCGATCTTCATGCTTGGCACCCATTTGGGTGAAAATGTTCACGTTTCCCATCTTAAAAAATACCTCAAAGGTTTGGAGCGTGGAGCTAAGCTGATTGTTGTTGATCCACGCTTTTCCGCTTCAGCGGCCAAAGCCGATATCTGGGTACAGATTAAACCGGGTACGGATACGGCACTGTTGCTGGCCATTATGAACTATCTGGTCAAAGAGGAAAAATACGACAAAGAGTATGTCGAGGATTTTGGTTACGGCTTTGAGGAGTTTTGCGAAAACATCTCCCATGCCACACTGGACTGGGCCGCTAAAATTTGCGATGTTCCCGCCAGTCAGATCAAAGAAGTGGCCGATATGTTGGCGGCCAACGCACCCAATGTCTCGATTCATCCCGGACGCCATTCCAGTTGGAACGGCAACGATTTTCAACGCGAGCGCGGGCTGGGCTGCCTGACCGGGCTTCTTGGCGCCATTGGCGTTAAAGGGGGCTTTGTCAAGCCGAAGAATCCCAAAGTGGGCCGCTGCCGCTGGCCTCATGTGATGAATCCGCATGAAGAGGCACTGCATCATGTGCTGCATAAATATCCGTTTTCCCCACCGGGAACCCCAACGGACCTGATTCGAGAGACTGCGCTGTCGGGCGATCCGTTTCCGATCAAGGGGTTGATTGTCTGGGGGCAGAACCCCATGCAGACCATTCCCGACCCGCAATTGACCATTAAGATGATTGAGCAGATGGATTTTGTCATGGTGTGTGACGTCATGCCGACCGATATCACCATGTATGCTGATATTCTTTTGCCGGAAACCAGCTATCTGGAACGGTATGATTACGTCAAAAAAGGCACCCAATGGGACTACTCTCAGCCGCATCAGCAATATATTTCAGCGCGTGTGCCGCTGGTGTCGCCGACGGCGGCCGATCATGACCGCAAGGATTCGGTCTGGATTACCAATGAGTTGGCCAAACGGATGTATTACGAAGAACATATCCCGGCTAAATCATCCAAAGAGATGGTGGAAACCATTCTTGCCGGGGCCGGGTTGTCGCTGAAACAATTGGAGCAGGAAGACGGTATCCATATTCAGCCGGGTCAGGACCCTTACGACGTGCAATATGACGTTGATTTTCACAACAGTAAAGTTGAGGATGCCGGGTTTCCGGGATCGCCTACTTACATTGAGGTTCCCCAGGCGCCTAAGGGCCATGCACGATTAATTTATGGTCGTGTTCCGGTGCATTCCTTTAATCGTACTCAGAACAATGCCTGGCTGCACAATGAGATTCCACAGAATCCGATATGGATTAATGATGAGGTTGCGGCCGCCATGGGCTTGAAAGATGGCGATGAGATCACCTTGGTCAATGAGGTCGGTATTGAAAGTGCCAGTGCGTCCATCCTTAAGACCACGCCAGGCATTCGTAAAGATGTCATTTTTACTTCCCATGGTTATGGCAGCCGCAATCCGCAACTGTCTGTTGCTGCCGGGGCCGGTATTGATGACAATGCACTGATCAGCAACCGTTCCGTTGACCCGGAAACAGGTACGCACGGCATGCGCAACAGTTTTGTTCGCATCGTCAAACAGGGAAAAACGTTGGATATTCCCGCCTGAGCTGTCGATCATCTTAATTTTAACATAATGGAGGAATCATGAGTCAGTACGCCATGATTATCGATTTGGAAAAATGCATCGGTTGCCATGCTTGCGCCGTTGCCTGCCGCGCTGAATGGGAAGTGCCCATTGGCAAGGATTCGGAAGATCGTGACCAACAACGCAATTGGGTCAAACGTTTGGGTCCGGCAAAAACACCGCACGGCATGTCTTACACGTATTATCCGGGGTTGTGCAACCATTGTAATGAGCCGTCTTGCGTTGAAGCCTGTCCGTATGACATTGAATCACGCACTTTTGTTGACCAAAAGACCGGAAAGAAAGTGACCATGGATGTTTCTGCAACCTGGAAAGATCCGTTTAACGGCACGGTGCAGATCAATAAGGAGGGCTGCTGGGGCTGTGGGGCCTGTGCGGATGCCTGTCCTTATGAAGCTCGCTATGTCAACGAAGAGGGCGACGAACCCAAGGCTGACAAGTGTACATTCTGCGTTGAGCGACTGGCGGTTGGCAAACAACCGGCTTGTGTCCAAACCTGTCTAGCCGGGGCAAGGATTTTCGGTGACCTGTCCGATCCCAATTCCGAAGTGTCCAAATACGTCAAAAAAGGCGCTGTTGGTTTGGAATCATCGGCGGTCAAAATTGGTCCGAACGTGCGTTATTTCGGCAACAAGCGGGATATGTCTCTGCTGACAACAACCTGCACACCGCTGACTATGCCGGTGGCCGATGTCAACATGCGCCGTCTGTTGATGGGACGTCTGGCAAAATCGACGTTTAAAGGGGTCAAGAACTTCGCTCTGATCGGTATGGCCGGAAGTTTCTTGATCAAGGATTCTGAACAGGATCAGGATTCGCAGGAGTAACCTTTTTTTACAAACCCAAGCAAAAGGCGAGTCGGAATTTTCCGGCTCGCCTTTTGTCGTCTCATTTGTATGACATGCTTACATGGTCAACATGGGTGGGCGAGGGCCGCTGTTTTCGCTGACTTTGAATTTCTTCAACATCTCACGCATCTGTGCTGCCTGACTGGACAGTTCTTCCGCTGCAGCAGCGCTCTCTTCCGCCGTGGCCGTATTTTGCTGAGTCACTTTATCAATCTGTGACAAACCCACTGTAACCTGTTCAATACCCTGGGCCTGCTCATTACTGGCAATGGCAATTTCTTCTAACAACGTTGAAACTTTAGTGGTGCCAGACATGATCTCTTTCAAGGCCTCAGAGGTCTGCTGAGCAATCTGCGAACCGCGTTCGGTGAGTGATGTCGATCCTTCAATCATCTCAGCGGTTTCTTTGGCCGCTTTAGCACTACGGGCAGCCAAGTTACGCACCTCTTCGGCAACGACGGCAAACCCTTTACCATGCTGACCGGCGCGGGCAGCTTCAAC
Source organism: Desulfuromonas acetoxidans DSM 684 (assembly GCF_000167355.1). Lineage (NCBI taxonomy): Bacteria > Pseudomonadati > Thermodesulfobacteriota > Desulfuromonadia > Desulfuromonadales > Desulfuromonadaceae > Desulfuromonas > Desulfuromonas acetoxidans. Next base: position 71,132 of record NZ_AAEW02000005.1, on the reverse strand, counting down.
CGCTGCGTTTAAGGCTAATAAGTTGGTCTGGAAGGCGATCTCATCGATCACTTTAATGATTTTTGAGATGTTCTGACTCGATTCATTGATCGCACCCATGGCTGAAACCATCTCATCCATTTGCGTGTCACCGTTTTCAGCCGATTTCTGCGCATCACTGGCCAACTGGCTGGCAGCATTGGCATGTTCGGCACTATCTTTAACCTTGCCGGACATTTCGTTCATCGATGCGGTGACTTCTTCTAACGAACTTGCCGATTCCGTGGCACCCTGAGACAGTGCCTGGCTGGCGTCAGACACCTCACCGGAACCGGCAGCGATCTGTTCACCAGCGGTTTGAATGCCGCCAACCATCTCCCGTAAGCCTTCCAACATGGTTTTTAAGGCATGGCCGAGTTTGTCGTTGGGAGAGGAGATGGACACCTCTTGTGTCAGGTCCCCTTCGGCGATGGCTTCGGCCAGTTCGCTGCGTGATTGCAGGCTGTGAGCCATGCCGATCAGCACAGATCCCAACTCGGTGATCTCATCTTTGGCCTGATAGGCTTTACATTCGCGGCAATCCTGATGGGTGCCGTCAGTGAGATGCTTACACACCGGATTGGCACCAAACGAACCGGTTTCTACCCAGCAATGGCCCTCTTTGCCGTAGGAAGGGCAGTCTTTTTGACCACAGTTGAACATGTCAGAACAGTTGATGGCATCGCCCAGCGGCAGATCCTGGTCGCTGGTATCGCCTTTACCATATTTTTCAACAACGGAAAACGCGCGATGAAGAGGCTTGGTGATACTGCGTGAAATAAAGTACCCTAACGATAAGCCGAGAATCAGGGCAATGACACCGATGGCAATAATCTCTTTACGTGTCATAACTGCAGTGCTGATCATCACGGTGTCAGACATAATATTGGCCTGCACGACTTTATCCATGTCGTGCATTAGTTTTTGCACGTCAACAAGATGTTGTTGGGTCTCTTTGCTGAAAATAAGCTGTGCCTGTTTCTGACCGGAAAGAGCATCCGCCGCCAGTTTTCCGGCTTGGCGCAACAACACGCGGGTTTGGTATAAGGTGGGGGTGATCTCGTCATTAAACAAAGTAATCGCCCGCTGCTTGTTCCCTTGGCGAAGCAACTCGGCAATGGCTTTACCACTGTGATGCAGTTGTTGATGGGGCTCTTTCAGGGCCTCGAGCAGTTCACCGATTTCAGGATGATCGCGTCTGGTTTCTTCGGCCTTTTGGCCGTAGAGAAACTTGCCAAAGCCGCACTGTGTCGGATCAAACTGAACGTTGAGATCTTTATCTCCCGTAATAATCGCCTGTTGAACCTTATTGACCCAGGAAACATGGTCCATCTCTTTTGCCGTGAGAAATTGCGGCAGTTGCGCATCGGCGGTTTTGTAGACCTGTTTGATTTTTTGAGCAGATTCATGCAGGTGCTGATGAGGCAGCTCAATCTTTTTAAGATCCTCTTTCAGCCCCGGAACAAGAGCTTCTGCTTCCTGGCGTCCTGAACCATACAACCATTTGCCTAATGCACATTGCGTATGATCAAGCTGGACAGTCAGTTCATCGACATGAGGATCGGTAAGGAACAAAGACACTTGTTTTGACCAGTTGAGGTGGTCGACTTCACGTGCTAGCAATTCACCACGTAAACGGTTACCAGCAGCCATTTCTTCGCCGTTATGGACAGTGGTCGATAAGCCACTGATACTGATGACAACAGATATTGCGAGCAGTAGTAGCAGCAATCCGATGAGAAGGAGCAATTTAGTGTCAATTTTCAGTTTTCTAAACATAATGCAATCTCCGTCACGCTTTTAAAGGCTCCCTTCGGCCACTCTTAAGTCTAATAATTCACTAACATTAAATTAAGATGGTACTTATAGGATAGATGGACAAAAAAATGAAGCTAATAATGATTAGATATAGGCAAAACAAGATATGAGAATTACCACATGTGGTATCGTTGTTTTAGTATCGTCGGGAGAACCTGCCTGGGAACGGATTGTCAGTAAGCGGTTAGGGCGACAAGGTGGAAATCGCATTCGTCGATGAAAAGCTCCCGGATGGGACTTTTTCAACCTCCTGCTATAAGGGCTTCAGAACGTATAAAGCCGGACCCGTTATGGGATTCGGCTTTATACGGTTCGATGGGAAACAGGTTACTGCGTCTCTGATGCCAAATTTCTAAACATGAGGCCGTGGAACATTTCAAGATAACGTCGCGTCTCTTCTCGTTCGAGATTGGACACATATTTCCAAAAGCCATACACCCGGGACAGAGTCAGCAAGCGTCGGGCATACAACGACCATGTGTAGTTTTCTTCAACTCTGGTGATACAGGCATCAGAGATCACCTTCCAATATTGGGGATGGTTAGCGGCACGTTCAAAAAAGGTGCAGATCTTTTCAGCCATCTCTTCATTGTCGTTAGGGTCAATGTGAAAACCGCTTTTGCCATCGACAATGATCTCAAGAGGTCCACCATATTGGGTGGCAAAAATGGGCAGCCCGGTGGCCATGGCTTCAATGACAGTCAGGCCAAAAGCTTCAAATAACGCCGGTTGGACAAAAACACCTTTTTGGTCGGCGATGTAACGATAGAGTTCTCCGGCTTTGTTTTTCTGCAGATGTTTGCCGAGCCAGCGCACTTGCCCATCTAATTGGTATTCGTCAAACAGACGGTGCATGGTTTCTATCTGATAGCGCTCTTCAGCATCGGAAGAGTGGTCGACATGAATACTGCCGGCGACAACCAGCAGATTCGCCTGTTCGCGCAGTCGCTCTGATTTGGCATAACATTCGACCAGTCCGGTAATGTTTTTGACCTTATCGAGTCGGGCCATGGTGAAGATCAGTGGTTTGTCCTTGTCGTCCAGCAGGCCGCGCGATCCTTCCATGTGATCACCGTAGATGAGTTCATGCAGTTCATCATGGAGTTCCGTCAGGCGATTTTCCTCATCATAATAAGGGAAATAAACACGATCATCGGCCCCAGGAGAGACAATGTTGAATTTGGGGTCATAAATGTTGATGCCATTGATAACGCGATACAGTGCCGGCATGGTAAAGGAACTGTAACTTTCGTACTGACCGAGACTTTCCTCAGTACCGGCGATCTCCTGGTAGGTACTGGTAATGATGAAATCTGCGGCGTTCATGCTGACCAGGTCGGCGGTGAACTGAGTTTGGAAGTTGTATTCGGGGTTTTCCTTCCAATACAGGCCGCTGAACAGATATTTGGCTTTTTCCAAGGCATGGGCAATGGTGCACTGGGTGACGCGCAGACGACGCGACAGTAAGAACGACACCAGATTACCGTCGGAATAGTTACCGATGATCAAGTCCGGCCTGGCGCCGATGGTTTCGAGCAGTTTGCGTTCCGATTCACGGCTGAAGCGCTCCAGGTGAGGCCAGATCTTAAATCGGGAGATCCAGTCGTTGATCACTTCTCCCTGATCATTGCGGAACGGCACCCGAACAATGGTGGCATTGGAGGTGCCGGCAATCTGTTCTTCGGGCTGATTGCAGGAGGTGTCACCACAATGGGGAATCAGGCGGGTTAGAACAACAATGCTCGGTTCAATATCCAACCCCTGCCGGTAAATCTGTTCTTTCATCTCTTTTTCAAGCGCGCGAACCTGATCGAGAATATAGACGACCTGACCGCCGGTGTCGGGCAGGCCAAGAACGTTTTCCTGGCCAAAATAACCATGGGGCGACACCACAACAATGCTGAAAATCATCGGAATACGGCCGAGAAATTTTTCAAGATTCTGCGGATCGGGGGCTTCAAGAATATCCATCAGCATGTGAAACATCTCGAGGATATCTTCGAGGGTGCGACCCCAGCCGGGCTGAAAACCATAGGACATCATGGTGGGAGCGACGTCATCCCAGCAGGTGTCTTCATCACAGTTTTTCAGAAACTTAACCCCTTTGCGTAGGGCGGCCTGCAAACCAGGCACATCCTCAATCATGCCATTGAGCATCAACTGGGTGCTGCGGTGCTGGTGGACACGCAAGAAGTCGAGAATTTTGCGGCTGCCTTCGCGCTTTTCAACAAACAGCTTACTCGACAGATGACGGTTGAGAAATTCGACCCCGCGACCGATGGAGCGGGCTTCCTGAAGTTTAGGAAACTCACGGTTGAACGGCGTCATATCAAGTTCGAGCAGATACTCATCGGAAGGTGCTTCATAGCCGACCAGGCGCTCTTTAAATTCCAGATATTCCGAGACATCGATCTCGTCAATCTCAATCTCCTCGCTGTGCAGTCGGTAGTAGTTCCAATGGCCGATGGTACTGCGTGCCGCCAGATAGATCCACGGCTCGTTTTTGGAGGCTTCCTGAAGTGAGCAGAACAGCTCTTCAACTGCACTGTCTTTAAGGAGTTGTCCTTGTTCCGTCTGGATAAACAGGTCAAAAAGTTGATGCAAATCGCTGCGCAGCAAAAATGGAGAGTCTTCATGGGTGTAGAATTGCTGACACAACAGATAGAGTGTGCGGCGGTGTTCGCTAAACAGTGTTTTCAATTCAGTGATCATGGGGTCTGCTCCAGTTGTTCGAGAAAGCCATAATGGTCCATTCCTTCCAGAATACCGTCAGCATAGGTTTTCTCAGCAAAGTAGACGGCATGTTTGCCGTGCAGTTTATTCAGTTCTTTACTGTAGTTCCCGACAACCACACCAAGAGTGTTGCCGTTGAGCATCTCTTCATCATTGCCGGAGTCACCGGCAACAATAATATCTTCCGGTTCAATGCCCCACCGCATGGCAAGAAAGCGCACCGCATGGCCTTTTGAGGCGCGGATGGGGATGATATCAAGAAATTGTCCGTGTGACATGATCACTTTGGCGTGCAGATTTTTCTGACGCAAGATACGCCGCAGCTCGCCGGCTGTGGGTGATTTTTTAGGGTCGTAAAAATAGCTGATTTTATAGGTGCGTTGCGCTGCCTTTTCCTGCGTGACAATGCCGGGCAGGGGAGTGATCAAATCACGGATTTTTTCCGGCTCCCATTGATAAGAGATGTGCTTGGCCCAGCTTTCATCAAGCTGCAATTCCGCTCCTTTGTAATGTACCTCCGTACCGACGGATGAAATAAACACTTCGGGCTCCGGGATGTTCCATTCTTTAAGCACAGAACGGGCACTTTCAATGCGCCGTCCGGTGGCCACGGCAAAACCGAGCTCACCCTGATGTTTTTTGAGTACCTCAACAAGACGTTCAGTCGCCCCTTCATGGCCGAGAAGGGTGTTGTCGATATCGGCGATAAGGAATTTTTTTGCGGTAGGGATCTGGGTCCGTTTTGCTTCAAAAAATCGATTCACGCGTCTGAGCCTCAATTTCTTTTTAAGGGTAGTGAGATATTTTCGAACATGACTGTCCCAGGAGTAATGCTTTTTGACCCCCTTGATGCCATTGCCCGCGTAGCGTTTCCATTGCTCCGGATCATCAAGAACACGGAGTAATCCCTGGGTGATATCTTCTTCACTTAATGGATCGACCAAGGTGCCATTGTGACAGTTTGCGATAATGTCACGCGGGCCACCATCGTTGGTGGCGACAATCGGTAGTCCGCTGGCCGCAGCCTCGATCAGGGTGAGTCCAAAAGGTTCCGTCAGTGCCGGATTGATGAACACCCCTTGCAGGCGGGCCGCCAAGCGATAAAATTCGGGAATATCATCCGGCTCATGGTGTTTGGGATAACACGCTTTGCCGTATAGGTCATAGGTGTCGATATTGAGAAGCAACTCCTGTAACACCTTGCGTGCGCCCCGATCCATACGGCGAATATCATCCCGATTACCGGCTATGATCACCAGGTTAGCCAGCTCCTGCAATCGTTCGCTTTTGCCGTAAGCATGCACCAGCGATTGGATGTTTTTACGCTCATCCGCACGGGAAATTGCCAGGATGCAGGGTTTGGCCGGTTCGGCGAGAAAATGTTTGAGCTGGTTGATAATCGCCGGGTAGCGACCACGCCGTTTGGCGGGATAAAAACGCTCCAGATCAACACCGGGAGGAATGACCTGCATCTGCTTGATGCGGTAGTTTTCGTAACTGGAATATTGCCGTTTGATCTCCTGGTGGGTGCTGGCAATCACCATCAAGGCATTGTCCAACGCCACTTCCTCAGCTTCGGTGCGTCGTGAAATTTCATACTTTTTTTCGACGGTAGCTTCGTCCATGCCGTTGGCCATCAGCAGGCGTTTTTTCTCGCGCCCCAGTGAATGCCCGGTAAACACCAGAGGCACGCCCATCAGATTGGCGAGATGCGCACCGACGTAACCAGCATCGGCATAATGGGCATGAATCACATCCGGAACTCGGCGCTGGCGACGGAAGTGTTTAATGGCATTATCAATGTACACATCGAGATGCGGCCAGAGACTTTCCTTGCGAATATAGCGTTTCGGGCCGCAGGGGAAACGGACGATCCGGGCATGATCGTTGAGGTCTTCTTCACTTTGTTGATAATCGTCTGCAACACGTTCATCGAAAATCTGCCGGGTAAACAGCTCCACCTTTTCAATGTCGGTATGTTTGCCAAGAGCCTGAGCCAGTTCGACAACGTATTTGGTCTGACCACCGGTGTCGGCATCACGTCCCAATTCAAGATCGTTGCCGCGGATCAATCCATGAATACTGATGAGAACAACATACAAACCGCGCTTATTGGTCATCGTTTACATTCCATTGCTGTAAAAGAGTGAGATACACCTGCTTGTCATCAAGCAGGGCGCCGCGTTGGTGACACAGAAACGCGGCGAATTGGCCGGCACGCTCAAGAATTGATTGCGTTGGCCAGTTTAACAGCAGGCCGATGATGCAAACGGCACTGAATGCATCACCAGCACCAACGGTGTCGACGACATTGGCGACAGGTGCTGAAGGTTGAAAAAAGACGTTACCCTGTTGGGCGCAATAGCTGCCGTTTTCTCCGCAGGTAACAAACAGATGGTCGATGTTGAACGTTTCGGCCAGATTTTTGATCTGTTCCGTTAACGGTACGTCTGACTGCCTTGCTTCACGCGAGACGATCTCCAGTTCAACATCATTCATTTTGGCCCAACAGCATCGTTTAAGGAGTGCCGTGATCCGTTCCGGGTTCCACCATGGGGTACGCAGGTTGAGATCCACAAAACTGGGTGCCTGAGTGGATGAGAGAAGATGGTTGAGAGTGTTTCTGTTGGTTGTGGAGCGTAAGGCCAGGGTGCCGTGATAAAGCAGTGGTGTTTGCGGATAGGAAGGATAATGCTGATCCGAGGCGATATGGTCGTAGGCCTGGTTTTCCTCGATCAGATACTGCGGCTGGCCTTGCTGCAGTGAGACGGAAACCCGCCCGGTTGTATGATTGTCATCTCGTTGTACCCCTTGGGTCGCCAGCCCCCAATCGTGCATGGATTGAACAACCTGATCGCCAAGAGTGTCAGTGCCGATACGGCTGATAAATTGCGGGTCAAGGCCAAATCCGGCTAAATGCCAGCAAACATTGAACGGAGCACCTCCAAGAACTGACTGGTCCGGGAAGATGTCGTAGAGAACCTCTCCAAAAATCAGAGGTGTGTTGCCCTGTAGAGACATTTTCACTCCAGTTGGTTAAGGAAAATGAGTAATTACTATAACATGGTGAAGTGAGAATTCAAGATGAGGGGAAGAGTGAAGAACGGGTGGTGTGAGAGTCGAATGGTAAAAGAAACCCGGCCGGACGTTCAGTTGAACGCCCGGCCGGATTGTTTTTAAGAATCGCTCATGGAGACCATCCACATGATACCAAGGATCTTAGGGATTTTGATATTGATGAGATAAGTCTGTTCTTTAATGTAATTGTCCCCGTGATAATAGAGAAGAGTCTCAGTTGAAGGGGTAACACAATAGTCGGGTTCAATGGTGTCGAATGTATAATCCATGCCACCACTTGGCAATCCATTGGCTGAAAAATCGATGTTCACTGGGGTTGTTGTCACCTCGGGATCACCTTCACCGTAACTGGTCATCGTGATTGTTCCTGTTACCGTGTCATCGGCGTTGTAGGTTAACGCTACGGCTTGAGCTTCATCAAGTGAGGCATAGTCACCATCATAATTGATGGCCTCGTAGGCGGTCACTCGGCCTGATGCATCATAGGTTGCTTCTATCGTTGTGGCTTCATCAATCGCGCCATCATTATTGTCATCGTCTTCCCAGACGATGGTTTTAAGCAGCCCATCCTGATAGGTGAACACTTGGGTTTCATGATCCTGAGAGTCAATGACCTCATCATCGCCAGTGCTTTCATAATCGTAGTTTAGTGAAGCAAGATAACCGTTTTCATAAGTGTATTCGATATTTCTGGTGTAACTCACGTTGTCAACTTCACCATCCCGATCCAGATCGGTCTGATAGGTACGATCATAGGATGAAAGCAATCCATCATCGGTATAGCTATACGTATGGGTGTACAGGTAGTTGCTATTGTACCCTTCTACGGTGGGTGTGCTGTCATCTCGGTACTGATAATTGCTTGTCAAAATGCGTGCGTTGTCATCATAGCTGAAAGTGTAAATCCGTTCCTCAAAATAGTCCAGAACCTCATCGTCATTAGAATCATATTCAAAGCGATTGGTGTAGCCGATGACTCGACCTTCTGAGTCATAACTGAAGGAGAGTCTGTAATAGGTATCAATGCCACTCTCACCATAATTGTTGTAAGACTTTGTTTTTGTGGCGACCAGGCCATCTTCATTGTAGGTGAAATCGAGCGTGTAAGGAGTATTAAATATTTCGTCACCACCTTCAACAATGGTTTGAGTCAACACCCCATCCGTATAGGTATGTGTGTAAGTTGTATCACTGACTGTTTCTGTTGCTTCTGTAGGACCATCGCCATCATCGTCACTTGTCGTCACACAGCTTTGACTAGTGAGGTATCCGCTACTGTCGTAGGTTATCGTACATACTATTGATTCACTGTCGTCGAGGATGCCGTCGCCATTATTGTCAGTAGCATCATAAAAAGAACCACCTATCGTCTTTCCGTCTTCATCATATGTGTTTGTCGTTGTCGTGGAGTTCGACTCTGAAAGAGTCCCGTCACTTTCGTTGTAATAAAAACGGGTATTGGAGTAACTGAGCAATTTTCCTTCAGCTGTATATGTGTAGGTGTATTCGCGTCGAGAATAGGGATACTCTGCAATTTCGCCACTTATTTCATCAGATCTGTAGTTCACTGAAATTTGGGAAATCAGCGCTCCAAAGGCGCTGTTGTTGGAAGGCGCGGCACCTTTTTGAACGGCTCTCCTGATCGTAATGTCTTCGGCTTCAATTGTTGGATCATAAACATATGTTTCAGTGGTCCTCGAATCGGCGATACCATCGGCATTGTCGTCATCTTCATAAATGATTGTTGCTTCCGTGACCTGAAGATCCTCATTGTAAACAAAAGAATAGGTTGTTCTTGTGTCCCAATGACCATCACCATCGTAATCTGTCTCTGCGGTGACTTCTTCGGCACCAAATGGCAAGGTGGTAGCTTCGGTTGTTGCTCTGTGCGAGCTGCTGTTGCTACACGCTGTCAGCAGGGTGATCAGAATGCACAGCCACAGGAGGTTTGGTAGCCCTTTGACCAGATTCATTTGTTGTCTCCTTGTTCAAGTGTCGGTTGCATGTTAAAGCCGATGGGGTGGGTTTGCGAATTCCAACCCGGAAGAGTCAAACCTTGATGCTCGCTTGGCATTGAAGGTGGCTGGGGAATCACGGGTTGTGGTGGCGCGTTGTTTTCGAAAAATGTCGGTTTGAGCATTGCCTGCTCAAATTTCTTCTCACGTTTCTCTCTTAGCTCAGCAAGAAATTGACGACGTTGCTCGGTTGTCATTGGCGTTTGCTGCTTGCTGCGTTGGTTTCCTGAATCAGATGTTCTAGCGAGGATTTTCACTTGGTAAAGGCGCGTTTTTCCACTTTTTGTTGCATAGACAAACATATGACTGAGATGCGTTGAGACGACAAGATCATTCAAGGTTTCTTCAACACTTTTCTGACTTGAATTGAAGCTGATTTGCTGTTCGGCTTCAGGAGATAGATCGAAAATCACTCCAGTGGCATCGGAAATACGGCTACAGAGATTTTGTAGAGAGGCTTGGGTTGCTTTGATGTCAAGCAAATCGTGCTGTTCGTCGTAATGAACAACACTGGAAGCAGGCGATGTTGCCATAGATGAACATGGGAAACTCAGGCCCATGGCCAACAGGATTGTCACAAGTTTCCAGATCATTACGAATCCTTTACTCGGCAGAAAGGCGAGCATTTCCCAAATGACGCTAGTACGTCAGCATAGTTGAAGTAATAAGTTCATCTTGAGGTGGGAAGGTGTATCAGACATTTCGGCAAATAATAATTAAATGCGGTCGGACGTCTAGTTAAACGTCCAACCGCACTTTTTAGTTAATTGTCTTCGCTGGAGGTATTCCACAAGATACCAAGTACCTTAGGAATGTTAATATTGATGAGATAACTCTGTTCTTCGATGTAATCTGATCTGTAATAATAAAGCAGAGTCTCTGCTGAAGGCGTGACACAATAGTCAGGGGAAAAGCTTCCTGACGAAAATTCCATACCGCCACTGGGTAATCCATTGGCTGAAAAATCAATACTGACGGGTGTCGTTGTGACCTCCGGGTCACCTTCACCATAGGACGTGGTGGTGATGGTGCCTGTGACCGTGTCATCCGCATTGTAGGTTAAGGCTACGGCTTGAGTTTCCTCAACAGAGGCGTAGTTACCATCATAATCGGTCTCCACATAGGCGCTCATTCGGCCCGAAGCATCGTAGGTTATTTCAGTGGTTGTGGCGTCATCGATGATGCCGTCATTGTCATCATCGCCCTCCCAAACAGAGGTTTTAATCAATCCATCCTGATAGGTGAGTACTTGAGTGCTATGCTCATGATAATCGCCCGTCGCTTCATTGTCATAGCTTATTGAAACAAGAGAACCGTTATCATAGCTGAATTCATAATTTCTGGTGTGTGTCACGTTATCCATTTCGCCATCCAGATCCAGATCGTTCTGGCTGGTATAACTATAAGATGAGACTGATCCGCTTTCGGTATAGCTGTAAATGTGTGTATCGATCTCATTGCTAGAGTACTCGGGGGTGGCCGGAGTGTTGTCATAACGGTACTGCCTGCTGTATTCCGTTATGCGGCCACTGTCATCATAGCTGAACGTGTAGAGATATTCCGTGACTGAGTTCAGGATGTCATCACCATCATAATCATTCTCATTGCGATGGGTATAGCTGATAACCCGCCCTTCAGAATCATAAGTGAAAGCAAGTCTGTAGACATCATTGTCGGAAGTCTTTGTTTTTGTCGCGACCAGACCATCTTCATTATACGTAAAATCAAGCGTGTAAGGCTGTTCGCCTGTTTCCGTGACAGTGGTTTGGGTCAACAACCCATCCGTATAGGTATGCGTGCAGGTCATTTCGTCGACGGTAGGGTCGCCACCATCTTCTGTCCTCGTGCAACTTTGGCTTGTGAGATAGCCGTTACTATCGTAGGTCATTGTGCAGATTGTTGATCTGCTACTGTCGAGTACACCGTCGCCATCATTGTCATCAGACGAGGAATCGGACTCCTCTATTGTCTTTCCGTCCTCATCGTACGTTTTTGTTCTCGTATGGGAATAAGACTCAGAAAGTGTCCCGTCTTCCTCATTGTAGTAAAATCTGAGATAAGAATAACTAAGGACTTTCCCTTCATCTGTATACGTGTAGCTTTCTTCGCGGCGGTAATTGGGGTACTCTGCAATTTCACCGCTTACTTCATTAGAGCGGTACTCCACTAAGATATGTGAAAGCACAGCGCCAAAGACACTGTTATTGGAAGGTGCAGCCACTTTTTGAACCGCGCTTTTAATCATGATCTCTTCAGCAGTAATGGTCGGATCGTAGGTTGATGTGTTAATGGTTCTGGAATCAGCAATCCCGTCGGCATTCTCATCATCTTCATAAATACCTGTAACTTCAGTGACTTGAAGATCCTCATTGTAAACAAAGGAATAGATTGTTCTTGTATCCCAATGCCCGTCGCCATCGTAATCAGTTTCAGAGATCACCTCTTCAGCACCAAATGGAAACGTGGTTTCGGTTGTTGTCCTGTGTGAGCTGCCATTGCTGCACGCTGCCAGTAGGGTGAGCAGAATGCTGACCCCCAGAAGGTTTTGTAGTCCTTTGACCAGATTCATTGGTTGTCTCCTTGTTCTCGTGTCGGTTGCATTTTAAAATCGATGGGGGGATTTTTCGAATTCCACCGCGGAAAAATCAAACCTTGATGCTCGTTTGGCATTGAAGGTGGCTGGGGGATCACGGGTTGTGGTGGCGCGTTGTTTTCGAAAGATGTCGGTTTGAGCATTGCCTGCTCAAACTTCTTCTCACGTTTCTCTTTTAGCTCAGCAAGAAATTGACGACGTTGCTCGGTTGTCATTGGCGTTTGCTGCGTGCTGTGTTGGTTTCCTGAATCAAATGTTCTAGCGAGGATTTTCACTTGGTAAAGGCGTGTTTTTCCACTTTTTGTTGCATAGACAAACATATGACTGAGATGCGTTGAGACCATAAGATCCTTTAGGGTTTCTTCAACACTTTTCTGACTTGAATTGAAGCTGATTTGCTGTTCGGCTTCAGGAGATAGATCGAAAATCACTCCAGTGGCATCGGAAATACGGCTACAGAGATTTTGTAGAGAGGCTTGGGTTGCTTTGATGTCAAGCAAATCGTGCTGTTCGTCGTAATGAACAACACTGGAAGCAGGCGATGTTGCCATAGATGAACATGGGAAACTCAGGCCCATGGCCAACAGGATTGTCACAAGTATCCTGATCATTAATACTCCTTACGCGGAGGGAGGACGAGCACTTCCCCCCATATTTTCAAATCTAGCTGTTTACGCTGTAGATCCTAGAGCGCGATAACCGGAACCTATGTTTAGTATAAATTTACCAAAGTTTACGAAAAAAAGACGAATGGAGTCAAGGAAGGATTTAATAAATTATAGCGTTACTTATTGGAGGGGGCTCAAGAATGGCTAGAATACGATGAGAGCTTAATCTTATTCACGCAACTCCATATCGATAAAGAGTTGTTTGAGTTGATCCATGGTCTCTTGGAGATCTTGGTTCTCCTGTTCAAGGAGTTGCATATTTTCTGCACAGTGTTGCCGGGTGATTTGTAATTCTTGTGCGGTATCTTGCTGTTGTTGCTCAAGTTTATCCAGGCGATTCACAAGTTGTTGGGCACGTTGAGACCAGGGGGTTGCAGGTTGACTGAGCGCGATCTCTTCAAGAAAGGTGCGATCTTGTTCAGACAGATAATGATCAAGGGCTTCTGTAAAGGTTTTTTGCCGTTGTTTCTCTTGCCAGAATGTTGGCGGGGTGCAGGCGGAGAGCAGGAGAGCAAGGCAAAGTGAAATAGTAAGAGAACGAAATATCATTAGAGATGCTTTCTTCGATCAATCAGGTAGTTACTACCTTTAAGTCGTTTGAGGTGGTCTTTCATCTTGGCGCAATCATCGCTGATGGCTAAGACGGAAGGGCTTTCCATATTTTCGGATAAGATCACGGCAATGGACATGGTGAGCAGGGGGAAACTCCGCTGTACACCATAACGATCTGTGCCCATATAATATCCGGCTTTGCGATCTTCTTCGTTATAGAGCGACGGGACATAGTTTTCAAAATCTTTGATCAGGGCTTGGGCGATGGTTTCGGCTTTGGCCGGAGTGGTCAGCACAACATAATCATCACCACCGATATGGCCGACTAGGTCATTTTCCGTTCCATGATCTTTCACCACATTTTTCAACATGGTTCCAACATCGTGGATAACATCGCTGCCGGCTTTGTAGCCATAGCGGTCACCATAGGCTTTGAAGTTATCCAAGTCGATATAGAGATGGGCAAAAGCCTCCTGGTCCTGGATGCGTCGTTCCAGTTCGCGGTCAATCGCCAGGTTGCCGGGAAGTCGGGTCAGCGGGTTGGCATCAAGATGCAGTTGTTCCAATTCACGAAGTTTTCGTGCCATGGATGAAAAATCAAGGGCCAACTGGCCGAATTCATCTTTGCTGCGGATGCCGAGCTTTGAGTTGAAGTTCCCTTGAGCGATATCGCGCGTTCCATCCTGCAGCGCTTTTACAGAGCGGTGTATTCCCAGGATAACCGTTAATGCCACGGGAGCAGAGAGCAGCAGGCCGGCAAAGGCAAGTAAGACTGTCACCGTAAACGCCTGGTTGCTTTGTTCTGAGAGCGAATGCAGATCGTGATCAACGGCAATCTGGTGGATGTTGCGTATTTTTGACAGACGATCAAGGAGTTGATTGCGTTGCAGTGTTGCCGCCTTGCTGTATTTGCGTGCCTGTTGCCAGTCTTTATCCATAAAGGCCTGCAGCAGAATTTTTCCGTTCTTACGATAATTGGCCAGAGTGCGCGGCAGTGTGGAGAAGTGGTCGGGCAGGGTAGCGCGCTTTGATTTTGCCAGAATCAGATCAAAGTCATCCCAGCGTCGTTCGACCAGATCCAGCAGTTGCGTGTCCTCAAGAATAAGCAATTGCTTTTCAAGATTTTCCTGAGCCAGTAGGTTTTGACGGATATCGCGAAGCAATGTGAAAGCATGAAACTGGGTTTCAACCAACTGTTGGGTGTGTCTGGTGTGGTCGTGAAGACGGGTCAGGGCATAGCCGATCGCCAGTGTGCTGAAGAACACAATGACGAGATAACCGACGGCAACACGTCTGGTAATGGAGTGGTATGCCTTCATTCCAACACTTTCCAAGCGTCCAAAGCTGAGACCATTAACAAAAAAACGTAGACAACATAACACAAAACATTGCGAAGTATGTGTTTTAATTATGCTTTTTAATATTAACTACACGAAAGATTGGAGGTGCGGCATTAACTTTTTGGCGTGTTTTTTTGCTCGACTGACCGCTTGATATCCTCGGTGACAAATCGATTGAGATAACTGAGAAAGAGGCCGATTATAGCGGCATCATCGGTAAGGCCCAATACCGGAATCATGTCGGGAATCAGGTCAACAGGCATGAGCAGATAAAGTCCGGCGGCAACGGCCAGAAGTTTAACGTGAACAGGTGTTTGAGGCGAACGGACCACCGCGACATATTCGAGAATGCGGCGCTTGAGTTTAAGCAGGCTGCTTAAATCCGATTTAGAAGCCATTGTTTTTCTCCGTAGCCAATCAGGAGACTACCGGCAGGCAGTCCCAGCGTGTGGTATAGGCGGGGGACAGATAATTCTGGTTCATGAACCAATCGCGTTGCGGCCGTTGCCCGCCCAACCAGATGGAACCACACTGTTCATTGATGTGATCCATTGCTTGCATGAGGGCTTTGCTTTTATTCTTCTGGTTTACATCATCAAACAGTCCGGGCTGAATGTTGTTTTCCAGGCACAGATCACTCAGCATAACTCCAGCTTTGGCATAACGATAACCCTCTTTCCACAACCCCTCAAGAAGCTGAGTGGCTTTGGCGACAATCTGACGTGAATCACTGGTATGTTGTTGCAACATGCCACTGGCGGAATTGGCATAGCACGGTTCCGCAGCACAATACGCACTGGTGCGAATCGAGACATTAATCAGCCGAGCTGCCTGTTGATTGTGACGTAACTTTTCGGCGGCTCGCGCGGAAAATTCACAAACCGTCTCACGTAACTCATCGAAAGAAACAATTTTTTCTCCAAAGGAGCGCGAACAGATCACCTGTTGCTGAGGCGCCGGTTGATGGTCGACCTCCAGGCAGTTTTCCCCATGCAGTTCCCGAATCAATCGCTCCATGACGATGGAAAAGCGGTGCCGAGCCTGCTTCAGCGGCATCTGGGTCAGTTGCCAGCCGGTATGAATGCCCATCTGTTGCAGACGTAAGGCCGTGCGCCGACCAATGCCCCAGATTTCACCAACCGGGGTGAGATGGAGCAAGCGTTGGCGACGCTGAGGTGAGTGCAGATCGACAACGCCGTTGGTTGCCGGGTAGTTTTTTGCCGCATAGTTGGCTAATTTAGCCAGGGTTTTGGTCGGGGCCAGGCCAACGCAAACCGGGATGCCGACATGTTGATGCACGGTCTGACGAATTTTTTGACCATAGTCCAGACGATCTTCGCTTTTAACCAACCCGGTCAGGTTGAGAAAAGCTTCATCTATGGAGTATTCCTCCACCTCGGGGGAAAACAATTCAAGGGTTTGCATAACCCGGGAGGAGATGTCGGCATAGAGGGTGTAATTCGATGAAAAGATGGCCACCTGATGCCGTTTGAGCAAAGAATGAACCTTGAACAGCGGCGTTGCCATGGGGATTTTGAGTGCTTTGGCTTCCTGACTGCGTGACACAACACAGCCGTCATTGTTGGACAGGATAACAACAGGACGCCGCTTGAGTTGTGGGCAGAACAGCCTCTCACAACTGACATAAAAATTATTGCAGTCGACCAGAGCGTAGCTTGTCATAATCTTTTTAACGAATGGATAACAGTTGTTGCGACACCGAAAATTTCCAGCTCAGCACCTTCGGGTATCTCAATCGCCTGATGTTGTTTATTCATCGGTACCAGCCGGGTTGTCGATGATGTTTCCAGCTTCTTGACGGTTAATTCACCATTGAGGGCCGCAATGACGATATCGCCATGTTGAGCCGCCAGTGAACGGTCAACGACAAGAACATCACCGGGAAAGATGCCTGCTTCGATCATGGAATCACCTTGAACCCGAACAAAGTAGGTGGCCGCCGGTTTCTGGATGCACAACGCATTGAGATCCAGTGTTCGCTCGCAATAGTCCGATGCCGGGCTGGGAAAACCGGCAGGAACAGCTTCAAGAAACAGGGGAATGTCCAGCGCCGGAAATTCGTCGCTTTTGCCCAGGTATTCAACAGTCATTAAATCAACTCTTTTGTCGTGTTTTGTGAACAGGATGTTGACGCACTACCCGTCAGAAGTGTCCCACAACGATGCACGGTAAAAATACGATATTTGGCTTGCGATACACCCGTCCACACAGGGTTGGTGAAAGTGAATCGGTTGTCAAGATAAATAGCCTGGAGTTGAAACAGGGCAATTTGATTCTCAGCGTTGAATATATTGAATGTAAGAACATGCAGCACCCTCACGCTGTAAACACGAAATGTTCTTTTGTTCCATATGTGGTCACAATGCCATACATGAGGACACTTTGTTCAGTTGTGGAACAGTTCGGTTTTGTATACAAAATTCAGCATGTTAGAGAGATATTTCAATCTGGTTAATGATTTGGAATACTTATTCTACTTTACGGTTTTTGGCACAAGTGTCGCAATTACCCTTTTCGACAGGATGAACCGCCATCTGTACCAGGCTGAAAAAAGGAGATGCCTCATGGAAAATGCTGCAGAAGGGACTCGCGAGTATTTGAATTGGCCCGAAGGACTTTATCCACCACCTCCGCCGATTGATCCGGAGGAAGATGTGTGCTATTTGAGCACCGGTGTTACCGATGAAGATTGGAAATTCGGTAGCGACTGAATTGATTCAAGCCCCGAAAACGTTTTCGGGGCTTTTTTATTATCAAAAAATCCATTACTATTGAGATTGGTCATTTTTCCAATTTTTTTTATCGGTTGATGAGTCCATGATCCCACATCATTTTTTTTCCCGTTGTGTCCATATTGAACGTTCGATCGGCAATCTGTATCACCATTGGGCCCAACAAGGCTCCTATCCAGAACATCGGCGTCAAATGTGGAAAAAGCTCAGTGAGGATGAGGAAGGGCATGCGCTGGAGATCGAACTGGCGTCACGCTTGGCTCTCAAAGATGAATCTTTTTCCGCCACACTCTCTTTTGACGCCTTGGATGATCTGTGCTGTCTGGTTGATGAATTATTTGAAGAAGTGAAAAACAACGCTTTTTCTGATGCGGATGCCGTTAAAATTGCCGTTGATCTTGAAGCGCAGACCACTCTTGTTCATGCACGCAATGCCTTGCAATTCACCTCTCCCCGTTTAAAAAAGATGTTTCAGGCCTTAGGGCATTACAATCATCACCATCTGGAAGCCTTGGCCGCCGCCTATGAAGAACTCTTTGACAACCCTCCAAGTGCTTTGACGCAATTGTCCAGCCTTTGACCACCACGACAATCCTGCACTGAACTTGTCACCTGAAACGTGGGGTGACTGATGAATTCGCTCAGCTTCGATGGTATAATAATATATTTTTGCAGCATCTATGGGAAACCCCTATGGGATCACCGATATGGGGGAGAACTAATGTATTTGTTAAATTTAATTCCGATAAGCTTGAGTTTTATTGTATCTATGTATACAAAATATATGAGAGCCGTTGTCATTTTTGAACAATGTAGTCCAATTATGGTGGCAGCCTAAGGGGAAAAGCCGGTTTATTTAGATTAAATTAGCTGCTTGAGGGGGGATTTAGGATGAAACTTAATTTGAAAATGAAATTTTTGGTGCCAATTCTGGGGGTGGCCATTGTTGGCATGGTCATTTTGACACTGGTCAGCTTTAATGCATCAAAAAAGGCACTTCAGGACAATATTCGCAGTCAGATGACTCAAATGACTCAATCTCTGGCCTTGCAAATCAACAATTGGGTCGTTGATCATCAGGATGATGTCATGGTGTTGGCCGACTCCAAAGAACTGGTTGCAGCTCTTGACGAAGAGGGGGCACGAGGCCGGGCACATGAAATTCTTGCCGAGGTCTATTCTTCATACGGTTCTTATGAATTTCTTGCGGTGGTCAATCGGGATGGACGAGTTGTTGTTGCCTCGAATCAGGAACAGGTCGGTCTTGACTTGAGTCAACGTGATTATTTCCAGCAAGCCCTGCGTGGAAAGGAAGTTCTTTCAGATGTTCTGATCAGTAAAATCAGCGGAAATCCTATTTTTTCAATTGCCGCACCCTTGAAAATTGAGCAACAGACCGAGGGTGTTCTTGTCGCAGTCGTAGACATGAACAGCTTTTCCGATGCATTTATCAAGCCGGTGAAAGCCGGTAACCGCGGCTATGCCTATCTGGTCGATGAAAAGGGGCGCTTTATTGCGTATCCTGACCAATCCAAGCTGATCAATTCGGGCATTGCCGGCTACGATTGGGGACAAACCATGCTGCGCCAAAAAAGTGGTTTTCAGGAATACCCCTGGAACGGTGTGGATAAAATTGTCAGCTATCGACCGGTCGAAGCAACGGGCTGGATGATTGCCTTCGGTGCTGAGTTGGATGACATTTTTGCCCCGATTGTTACGGTACGTAATCTTAGCGTGACATTAACCCTGATTGTTGTCGGTATTATCGCACTGGTGATCTATCTGGCTGTCAACAATATCGTTAAAGCGATCCGCACCGGAGTTGCTTTTGCCGAGAAGGTCCGTCGTGGTGATGTTTCGACACGGTTGAATATTGAGCGTAGCGATGAACTGGGAATTCTTACGCAAGCGCTCGACCACATGGCCGACGGTCTGGAAGAAAAGGCTATTTTAGCTGAAACCGTTGCCAGCGGCGATTTGCGTGTCGATGTTAAACTGGCGTCAAAAGATGACAGGTTGGGGCTGGCCCTGCAGAAAATGACCACGGATCTATGTCATATTCTTGAGCAGATTCGTGCAGCCTGTGATCAGATTGCCGCTGGCTCCACGGAGGTTTCTGATACCAGTCAGGCATTGTCGCAAGGTGCGACGGAATCAGCCAGTTCCTTAGAGGAGATTGCGGCATCGATGAATGAGTTGACGTCGCAGACGCAACTCAATGCGGATAACGCCAAGCAGGCCAGTCAACTTTCTTCTCAATCTCATAACTCAGCAGGGCGTGGCTCTGAACAGATGCAACAGATGGTTCAAGCCATGGCGGAAATCAACGAAGCAGGTCAGAATATTTCCAAAATCATCAAGGTGATTGATGAGATCGCGTTTCAGACAAATTTGCTGGCGCTTAATGCCGCTGTTGAAGCAGCGCGGGCCGGGCAGCATGGTAAAGGTTTTGCCGTGGTGGCCGAAGAAGTTCGTAACCTGGCGGCACGCAGTGCTAAAGCGGCCAGTGAAACAGCCGAACTGATTGAGGGCTCGGTGAGCAAAGCTGAAAACGGCGCTGAAATTGCCAACCGCACCGCAGATGGGCTCAATGAGATTGTTGATGGCATTACCAAGGTCACTGATCTGGTTGCAGACATTGCTGCGGCCAGTAACGAGCAGGCTCAGGGAATTGGCCAGATCAATATTGGCCTGACCCAGATTGACCAAGTGACTCAACAGAATACAGCCAGTGCTGAAGAGGGGGCCGCAGCCAGTGAGGAACTGAACAGTCAAGCGATCCAACTCCGTCAACTGGTCAGTCATTTTAAATTGGCCACCCATCAATCTTTTGAACCTGCGCCATCACAATCGACTGCGGTACCACAACCCCGCATTGAATCACCAACACCGGCATCAAAACCCCATGATGATGGGTGGGGAACCTCGTCATCTTCGGCACAAATTGCTTTGGACGACGATGAATTCGGTAAATACTGATCCATGAGAAAAGGCCGCTTCGAATCAAAAACGAAGCGGCCTTTTTGCCATTGAATCGGTTCTTTTCAGGTGAAAACGCTTATTGCAGACACTCTGGCAAATGAGCTGTTTTAAGCTGCCGTTCGATGTCTTTAGCGGGGAGAGGGCGATTGAACAGATAGCCCTGGCCGTATTGACAGGCATGACGTTGCAAAAAACTCAGTTGCTCAACCGTCTCCACACCTTCTGCCAACACCTCAATGCCCATATGGCCGGCCAGAGATATAATTGACAAGGCAATGGCGGCATCCTGTTCATTGATGGTGACGTCGTTGATAAAAGAGCGATCGATCTTCAATGTTGAAATGGGAAAGCGCTTCAAATAACTTAATGAAGAGTATCCGGTGCCAAAATCATCAATGGACAGTTGGATGCCCATGGCTGTCAATTTATTCATGGTCTCAGCAGCGGCTTCAACATCATCCATGAGAACACTCTCGGTAATCTCCAGTTCAAGCAGAGTCGCGGGCAACCCGTAGTGGTCTAGAAGCTTTGCCACCATTTGCGCCAGATCAATACGGTAAAATTGTACGGCTGAAATGTTGACAGCCATACGTATTGGCGAGATTCCCATCGCGTGCCATGCTGCAATTTGGCGACACGCCGTGTTCAGGACCCATTCTCCCAGAGGAATAATTAAACTGGTCTCTTCCGCCTGAGGAATAAATTCTCCCGGCGGAATCATCCCTTTCTCGGGATGATTCCAGCGCACCAGAGCCTCCATCCCGACCAGCTGGCCGGTATTGAGATCGTATTGCGGTTGATAATGCAACTCAAGTTGTTCTTGCTCGATGGCGAGCCTCAACTCCGTTTCGAGCCAGAGAAGGCCCTGAGCTTTCTCGTTCATGTGTGGTTTATAAAACCGAAAGGCATCACGGCCGGACTCCTTGGCCCGGTACATGGCAGAGTCGGCACAACTCAAGAGTTTTTCCGGGCTGGTGGCATCTCCAGGAAAAAGGCTGATACCGATACTTGCTGTCAAATGAAAGCGGTGATGTTCGATTTTCATCGGTACTGAAATGACACTGAGGAATTTTTGCGCCAGCTGCGTTACCTCACTCAGATTGTCTGCCGGGTCAAGGGTAATGAGGAACTCGTCACCGCTCATGCGGCTCAAATTGTCGGTAATGCGGATATTGTTCTGCAGCCGCTGCGCCACTTCCTGCAATACTTGATC
Organism: Desulfuromonas acetoxidans DSM 684; assembly: GCF_000167355.1. Taxonomy (NCBI): domain Bacteria; kingdom Pseudomonadati; phylum Thermodesulfobacteriota; class Desulfuromonadia; order Desulfuromonadales; family Desulfuromonadaceae; genus Desulfuromonas; species Desulfuromonas acetoxidans. Next base: position 49,369 of record NZ_AAEW02000005.1, on the reverse strand, counting down.
CCCCACGGTATGTCCCAGAGTGTCATTGATATTTTTAAAACGATCCAAATCCAGATAGAGCAGCGCCAGTGTGCGGTTGTTCTTTTGGCAGCCGACCATATGGCTGTGCAGCAAATCAAAGAAAAAATCCCGTTGTGGTAATCCCGTCAGGGTGTCGTAATGGAGAATCTGCTCTAGCTGCATCTCTTTATAGGCAATATCCTCTTTCTGGCGCATATTTTCAGAAATATCGCGGCAGGTAAGAAAAATTCCCGTAACATCGTCTTGGCGGTTACGCAGCAATGTCGCGGTTTTTTCAACAGAAACGTTTTCGCCATTTTCATCCTGATAATTTTGTTGCACTTTTGTTGCTCGGTTCTTAGCCAAAGCTGTTTCAATCGGGCACTCCATGCCATGCTCTGAACAGGGGCTATCAAAGCCGCGTGTCAATTGGTAGCAGGTCATTTCCGTTGCTGATTGACCGACAGGAACCAATTTCTGAGCTTGCCAGTTAAGAACTTGGATGTTGAAATCCCGGTCTGTGATCATGACCTGCATCTCCAGACCGTCGATAACGTTGTGCAACAGATCCCGTTCAAGGTGCAGCTGTTCTTCAACCTGTTGTTTTTCATGGAGAATATGACGTTCTTGCAACGCACGTTTGACCACCTGACCAAGTTTCGGCATGCGTGATTTGAGCAGATAGTCGGTGGCGCCCCGGCGAATAATTTCCACGGCCCGTTGATCGCCGATTGTCCCGGAAACAAGAATAAAGGGGATATCGTATCCCAGTGCATTCAGATGTTCCAGCGCTTGCAGCGCGTCGTATTGTGGCAGATTGTAATCGGATAAAATCAGATCAATTTCGTCGTTTAGCGCAGCGACATACCCCTGTCGGGTCATTGTCACATGGGCAGAGACATTCAACCCTTCTTTGCGCAAAGTGTGTAACATCAGTTCTGCATCGGTTGCTGAATCTTCAAGAATAAGAATGTTCAGGATGGTTTCCGGCATCGAAAATCCTTTTATGAAGCGGTTTGGTTCATAATCAGCCAATAAAGCCCCAATTGACCGGTAGCTTGAACAAATTGCTCAAGGTCGACCGGTTTGACAATATAGCTGTTCACGCCGAGCTGATAACTTTTGTGCATGTCAATCTCTTCACGCGATGAAGTCAGGACAACGACTGGAATCTGGCGTGTTTCCTCTGTAGATTTCAAGACTTTGAGAACTTCAAGCCCATCCACTTTAGGCAATTTGAGGTCCAGAAGAATCAACCGAGGTTGGGCACTCGGGTCGCGATCCACATAGCGTCCGCGACAAAAAATAAAGTCCAGTGCTTCAGCGCCATCGTGGACAACTTCAATCGGGTTTTTAATATGGTTTTTTTTAAAAGCGTGAAGCGTCAACTCCACATCATTGAGATTGTCTTCAACCAGAAGAATTTCAATTGGAGAATCCATTTATTCCACATACCTTTCCAGGGTGAAAGAAAACGTGGCCCCTTTATTTGGTTCCGCCTGCGCCCATATGGTTCCTTGATGTCTGGCAATGACACGTTGCACAATAGCCAACCCCACGCCGGTACCGGTAAATTCGCTCTGATGGTGGAGTCGTTGGAATACACCGAATAGTTTCTCTGCATATTGCATATCAAAGCCGGCCCCGTTGTCACTGATGTTAAAAGTAACAATTTCCCCTTGGTGCGTTGATGTAATACAGATGTGCGGATAAGAGGTCTTTTGCGTAAATTTAAGGGCGTTGGAGAGCACATTGATAAAAACCTGTTTAATCAGTGCCGGATCACCGTAACACCTCTCAAGTGAACCAATTTCAATCTCAGGTGCATGAATAAATGTATAAACGCAATCCTGTAACAACTCATCGACCACCTGGCGGACAAGGGCCTCGGTGTCGATCATCTGTTTTTTCAATTCATGACGATTCAGTCGCGAGAAGCGCAATAAATCATCAATCAAGGTTCCCATCATCTGGCTGTTATCAACGACCAGGCTGAGATATCGGCTTGCTTCAGGCGACAGGTTTTCACTGTATTCATCTTGAAGTATCTGCGAAAAACCGCTTATCGCGCGTAAAGGTGCACGTAAATCGTGTGAAACGGAGTAGGAGAACGCTTCAAGTTCTTTGTTGGTCCGTTGTAGCTGTTCGGTACGTTGAGCCACTTTATCTTCGAGACTGTGGTTTAATTCGATGATCTCTTGTTCGGCTCGCTTCATTGTTGTTATATCCTGCAATGTACCTGAAAGCAGGAGCTGACCATGACGTGACTCGAACTCACCACGAAGTCGAACATAGCCCAGTTCAGAGCTTTCGGCCGTGATAACGGTCTCAAACTCATCGAACTGTTGTGTTGCAAAGCTGTTTTTCAGATGCTCAAAAAGACGTTGTCTCTGCGAAGAGGGCACTCTTCGGATAAACTGCCGTGGCGTCAGAACACTGTCCGGCGAACAATCGAGGATTGTGTAAATCTGGTCAGAGCAAAATAGTTCGTTTCGGCCAGCATGCCATTGCCAGTTGCCGATTCGGGCAATCCTTTGAGCGTTTTCAAGGCGCTGTTCACTCTGTTTTAAACGATTTTCTCGCAACGCAATCGCTTGCGCCATCCGCTCAAAGTTTTTGGCAAGATCTGCAATCTCATCATGACCGTTGATCGGCATATGCCGATCGTAATGCCCCTCTCGAATGAAGTTGACTGACCTTAACAACCCCTTTAGGCGATGAACAATCGTGGTTTGCACCAACCAATACATCAGCAGGCATAAACTGAGCAGGAACGCCATAATAACCGGCACGTTACTCAATAGTTGTGCTCTGACATGTCGGTTGAAATGCTCTACAGGAATGCGGACACTCATAATGCCACGCAGGTCGCCGACATGATAATTAAACCCGGTTGTATAGCGTGCTGAAATAGTCGGGGGAGCGGAATCTGCATCGCCATGGCATCTCAGACAGTAATCTTCTGTCCAGATAGGCGTTGCATATTGATAGAATATCCGCGACCCGGTGGCCACTTTTTCAAAATACTCCTTTTGTTGCGGGTGTTCTTCGAAATAGCGAACCACATTGGTTTCGATACTGTCAGCACGATTGTAGATATTACGTGGATCGGCTGAGACGTTATTAAATGAGAGTTCCGTCGGGTTGATCTGGTCAAAATGCTCCGAGATACGTGCTAAGGCATGAGCAGGGAGGAACCCAAGAGTGTCATCGGTCAGAGGTAGGCCACTGGAGATGAACTGATGGTGATAGACATAGCGGGTTGACATCATAAAATCACGAATACTGCGTGATTGCTCAAGGATCTGTTGACGCGAATAGTCCTGTATTTCAATAAATTCAAACCAGGCTTCACAAAGAAGAAAGACAAGAAAAAGCACACCTGTGATCGAGATCAATTTCACATTAAGCTTCACCAGAATCTCCTGACTGTGAAGGACAACAACCCTAAACAGACTAGCATAGAAGATCTTAATTTAAAGACTATGAGTAAAATCTTGTCTAAAAAAGTGCAATAGTGGCGGTGTTAGATGGGGATAGAGATGTTACAGGGGAAACAGATCCTCCCCTTCAACATCTTTACTTTAAAGAACTTTTCCCTTGATAATTACAGATCGTCGAAAGTGTAGGAGATGTGGCGTGTTGGATCAAAGGTGCCATTGACGATTTGAGCTGTATCTTCGCAAAAGACGCGGGCTTCATCTGTTGGGATCACCAGCAGGTCAATGGCTGAATCCGGGTGGCTGATTTTTATTTCGCTGTGAATACAGCGCGGTTGGCCATTCTTCTTTTCATCAAGAAGGATGTTAAAGCAATCCATTCCGTCGAGAACACGACGGCGAACATCGGCCTCAATATTTCCCTGGCCTGAAGAAAAGACGATCGCATCGCATTGACCGAGGACACAGAGGTATTCACCGATAAACTTCCGTAACCGATAGGCTTCAATCTGCGCAGCAAATTTGGCGCGAGGATCATTCTGTTCGGCTTTGATAAGCACTTCCTGACGTGTTGTGCAGTCTCCACCGGTCAAGCCCATCAAGCCACTTTTTTCATTGAGGACTTCTTCAATCTGTTGCGGACTGAGTTCCTCCCAATCCATGATAAATCCAGGGATGCCTGGATCAATATTACCGCAGCGACGTTCCTGGGCGGTCCCTTCAACGGGAGTCATGCCGGTACTGGTATCAATGGACTGACCGTTGCGGATGGCGCACAATGACACACCGAGATCCAGATGAATAGTGATCAAATTGCATTGTTCAACGGGTTTGCCGAGATGCGCTGCCGCTCGCCGGGCCAAGTAAAGATGCGAACTGCCGTGGAATCCGTAGCGGCGCACACGATATTTTTCATACCATTCGTAGGGCAGGGGATACATATACGCTTTGGCTGGCATAGTGTGATGAAAAGCCGTGTCAAAGATGGCGACATGGTCAACATCGGGTAACAATTCCATGGCCGCGATGATCGTTTGCCGGCTGGGAATGTTGTATTTGGGAGCCATGCGCTCAACTTTGCGAATGGTATGCAGAACTTCGACATCAATCTTTACAGAATGATGATACGTTTCCCCCCCATGGACAACACGATGCCCCACACCACGGATCTGCGACAAAGAATCCAACACTCCGTATTCAGGGTGGCAAAGAGTTTTTAAAATGTAATCAAGCGCGTCGTGGTGATCTTCGAGCAGCAGGGGCGAGCCGTTCAAAATACAATTGGTGCTATGAGTGCCTATTCCTTCGACATAGCCCTGCGTTAATGGGATAGGGTTAGGGTAGTCGAATAAATGGTAATGAATGGTCTGGCTGCGACAGTTCAGGGTCAGAATAATCACGGTGTTTCCTCCGGGTTGAGCGGGAAGATCAACAAAATGGCATGTTTAGTCCCTCGCGTCAATTAGCCTTTTTGTGGACGACTGATCCGGTTGAAGTCGCTATAGAGGTATGCTGAGCTAATCAAAGTTATATTTACCGTTGATTTGGTAGGTAAGCGTGAATCCGAAAGGCCATTTACGTGGGGAACGGTCACCCAATAAGGGGTGTGTTGACAAATATTACGCCCGACGGGACAATGCTCAAAAGCTGTTTATCTTTAAATGGAGATCGTCATGAATGTCAAACAGTTGAAATGTATTTACCTGGATCAACCACAGTTGGAAGGATTTCGAAACTTTATCAGCAGCTGGTATATCGAAACCGACGGGTTCCGTGCTGTTGTCGATCCGGGACCATTGTCGACTATTCCGGTTCTGGTAAATGCCTTGAGAGATCTGCAGGTAGAATCGATCGATTATATCCTGTTGACGCACATCCATATTGATCATGCCGGAGGGACCGGTGAGTTGATCAAGTACTTCCCTGAAGCTCAAGTTATTTGTCATCAAAGCGGCATTAAGCATATGATTTCTCCGGAAAAACTCTGGCAAGGCTCTTTGCAAGTACTGGGAGAAACTGCCGAAGTTTACGGCGAAATTATTCCGGTGCCGTCGCAGTCGATCTTTTACGCTTCAGAAGTTGGCAACAGCGGCATTCAGGTGTATGAAACACCGGGGCATGCGCCACATCATGTCTGTTACCGCTATGAAGACTTGGTGTTCGGTGGAGAGATTGCCGGCGTGCATATCCCGGTTGACTCTGGGCGCTATATGCGTCCGGCTACGCCGCCACGCTTTATCTATGAAGTCGCCAGAGACTCGATCGATAAAATGATTGCCGTGGCGCCGCGCTATCTTGTCATTGCCCATCACGGGCTTGTCGAACCGGCTGTCAGCTATCTGCAAACAGCCCGCAAGCAGTTGGGACTGTGGGTGAAAGCAGTGGCGGTAACTGATCATATCGTTGAAGAACAACGTGACGAGGTAATTTATGACTGGTTATTAAATAATGACCCGACATTCAGTGCTGTGGAACAGCTTGAGACCGATATTTATGCCCGGGAACGCTATTTTATGAGCAATTCGTTGCGTGGCATCCAGCTCTATTATAAGACGTTACCAGCAGAGCAACAACAGGCTTGGAAAAATCATCCATCGTAAGGCCGGTGTATCAGTGAAGAGAAACGACAATCCAAGCCACGTTATCAAGTCAGGATTTCGTTGCTTTCAACAACACAAATTTGTGGGTGCTGGCCACGAGTTTGCAGTTACCAAACAAACGCTTGAGCTTGGTGTGGTAGCCGAGATGGCGGTTACCGACAACCCAGAGCTGCCCGGAACGTCCTAACACCTGGCGAGCCTGGCGAAACATCTGCCAGGCCACTTGGTCACCGACAACCTGTTGCTGGTGAAACGGTGGATTATTGATGATCAGATCGGCGCTGTCCCGATCGATCCCGTTCAAACAGTCGATCACTTCAAAGCGGGCAGGGCGATGACCGAAAATCGCTTCAAAATTGATCCGAGCCGAGTCAACGGCCCGATACGATTCGTCAACAAAGGTGAGGTGCGCTTCAGGCTGCTGGCGTGCTGCGGTGATGCCAAGAATGCCATTGCCGCAGCCTAAGTCGATAATCACCTTAGCCGGAGGCAGTAGGTGACTTTGCTCAAGAACCAGTCGGCTTCCCAAGTCGAGCCTGTTCATTGAAAAAACGCCAGGGTGTTGTAGCAGATTAAGCTGAAACTCCGGTAAGCGGAGGTTGGCGGGAGGCAATGGCGTGAGAGTGCGCTCTGCATCAAAGCTACTGAAGATCAAACGCGCTTTTTTTCGGGCAAGCGACGTGTGAGTTGGTCCCAGTATTTTTTCAAACAGCTCAATTGCCGAAGCACTGAGATGCTTGACCATTGCGGCGCCAATGATCACTGACTCCGGTTTGATGACAGGACGTAGCCGAACCAGTTGATCTTCAAGCAAGGCAAGGCTTTTGGGAACTTTGATCAGGACAATATCATAGTGGCCTGGCGGAGTGGTTAAGCTGTCAAAAAACGTGATGCAGTCCTGGGCTATCCGGTTACTTTTCAGATTGTGTAATAGCCCGTGATACGTTAGACATGAATCGCTGACCAAGGTCGGCTCATAAGGGTGCAGGCAACAACTCAATGCGCCAAAAGAGTCGTTGACGATCAGTAGGCGTTGCGATGGCTGGGGCAAGCTCTGATCGTGTAACTCGTTGAGGATAAATTCGTCCGCAGCATCCCAGGCGCGTAACGGATCATTGTTACGAACCGGATAGCGATAAAGATCCCATTGACCCTGAGGAACACTGATTTGGCTCATATGACCGGCAACCTTCGTGTAGTTAAACGCCACATTGCAAATTGAAAAACAGTATGGCGTGTTGAAGCGGTCATACTAGCGCTGTTTGCCCGTAAAAAAAAGAGCTGAGTCTTTTAGGTACGACTAAAATCGTGCGCCTGCGCCAATCTTTCTAAGGGGCTTCGGCCGATTCCGTGGCGGCATTCACCCAATCATCAAGTTTAGCCATCAATGTATCTCTGGTTTCATAGGAGATATCTGGCAGAGTACCTCCCCAGGCTTCTTCAGCCCGGGCAAAGCCATCTTCAATTCCGGCTCTAATGGCATCGACGCGACTGGGGTCATTGCCAGCCAGTCCCACAGCAAAATCGAAAATCCGTTGGGCGGTATTTTCGACACCGAAATAACCATCTTCTGCCACCAGATCCTGAGCCTGTTCCGGTGTCAGAGTCTGCAGATCAATGGTGCTGTCTCCGGTCGAAACTTCCAGAGCAATTCCTTGTTCCTGCAGAGTCGTCGCAAAGAGATCACGCAACATGGTAAAGGTTTTGCCCAGCTCAGCATCTGAAACGCTGGCAGTGTAGGTTCCTGGATCAACCGGTTTATTGCCGAGAGACACGGTATCCTGAACACCTCTCTGAGGTCCTTGTTCCTGCTGCATTTGTCTTTTTTGAACAGCAGCTTCGAGCAATTGCCGTGCTTCAGCTTTAAAGCTGTCGAGTGTTGATGTATTGATTGATTCAATCATGGCGCCCTCCACGTTAATGGAAAAATGTTACACCTGAAAGTATAACAGAGATCTCGATGGAAGGGGGGAATCTACTATTTTGCCAATAGATGATTGAAATTGTTGCCTATTCAGGTTAACAATGACGTCATGAACTTTATTGAAAGGAACCTTGTTGTGGCAAAAATATTAATTTCTCTGGTTATGATTTTTTCACTGTGTTCTTGTGCCTGGATGCGGCCAGGGTTTGAATCGCCGACGATCCAAGTCACCCGTTTCTCCGTCATGGAGAGCCAGGGGCTGGCACCGCGTTTTGCCATCACACTCAATATTATTAATCATAACCGGCAGCCTCTGGAGATTGACGGGCTGAGTTATGCCCTTGAAATCGAAGAAATCCCTTTGCTCACGGGTGTTAAGTCGGATCTACCACGCATTGAGGGCTTTTCTGAACAGAAGGTGACGTTGTCTGTTACCGCCGACTTACTCAACAGCCTTGATCTGATTTCACAATTGACCCGTCAACCTCGTGATCAGTTCACTTATACCTTGCGTGCCAAGCTCAATATTGGCTGGTTAGCGCCGGGAATTACCGTAGAGAAACAAGGAGAGATTTCACTGCGCACTCTGACACGTTAATGTTTCCTTTTGCCCTGAACGGAGTTTGGCTGTTATGAAATTGTTTTTTGTTCTTGGTTGTGTGAACGCATTCCTTTCCGTTGCTCTGGGTGCGTTTGGTGCGCATGGTCTGCGTCAACGGGTCAGTCCTGAACTGCTGATCACCTGGGAAAAGGGTGTAGACTATCAGATGTATCATGCTCTGGCGTTGCTGCTGGTCGCCCTGTGTATTAAAACCTGGCCGGAAGTGCGGCGGGTAAGAACAGCCGGTTTGTTGTTTTTTGTCGGCATTGTTCTTTTTTCAGGTAGTCTTTATGTATTGGTTTTGACCCAGGTGACTGTTTTGGGACTGATCACACCGGTTGGTGGCATCTCCTTCTTGTGCGGTTGGTGTCTGTTGGCGCTTTGTGCCAGTCAATTTGACAGTCGCTGGTAGACGCTTGAATCTATATGACATGATATTTATTTGCGGAGGGGCTCCATGGCAAAAAAAATCTTTGTTGCCGCAACGGGTAAAAACTGCGGAAAGTCAACCATCTGCCTGTCGTTATTGTACCGCGCTGCGCGAAAATACCCCCGTATCGGTTTTATCAAACCTATTGGTCCTAAACTGATTGAGTTCAACAATTTCCATGTGGATAAAGATGCCGTTCTCATGGCTCAAGTCTTTGGACTTGAGGAGCATATCCGCCAGATGAACCCTGTTCCCGTGTTTGCGGATACCACCCGGCAAGTTCTTGATGGCCAGATTGGCCCGGACTTTTTTGCCGAAAAAATGATCGAAGCATGTCGGTATTTTGAAAAAGAGTGCGATTTTCTGGTGATCGAAGGTGCTGGCCATGCTGGAGTCGGATCGGTGTTGGGCTACAACAATGCCGAGGTTGCTAAATTATTGGATGCTCCGGTCATGATGGTTACGGATGGGGGCATCGGTCGCGCGATTGATGCTGTCAGCATGAATCTCAGTGTTTTCCAACTGGCAGGAGCTCCGGTGCGCATGCTGGTAGCAAATAAATTGATTGCCGACAAGCGTGAATTGACAATGCATTATCTTAAGAAAGCCTTTGGCAACCGCGATATTCACATTCAGGGTGGCTTTAACTTTTCGCCCATCCTGGCGAACCCCACGTTACACCGCATCAGCCGCTTGCTAGAATCACCCCTGAAGGGCAATCTGGACGAGCAGCACCGCATTGTCCATCATGTTCAATTAGGTGCTGCTTCAGCACAACGGGTTGCGGATCTGCTTGAGGAGTCGAGCCTTTTGCTGGTCAACAGTACTCGTGACGAGTTGATGGTCATGCTGGCATCGCTATACCATCTTCCGGAATACCGCCATAAAATTGCCGGCATGATCATTCCGGGACATGCGCCGGTCTCACCGATTACGGCGCGAATTGTTGATGACAGTAATATTCCTTATATGCGTACCCATTTGACCAACTCTGAAGCCTTTACCCGAATTCAGAATGATGTCTCCAAAATTACGGCTCAAGATCAGGAGAAAATTGATTTGATCGGCCATCTTGCCGAAATTGAATTGGATTTCGATACGGTGGATAGACTGTTTGATTAAAACAGTGCTGACAGGTGACTATAGTGGATAACACTCTCTTACGCGGTACAGTATTTCTCATCGTTTTTTCTGCCGTTGCCTTCAGTGAAATACGTTGGCCACGCCTCAGTAGCCACCATTCGAAGAAAACCCGCTGGCAGCGTAATTTGGGCCTGATCGCAATTGATGTTGTTGTGGTGTACCTGTGGATGCCGTTGACGGTCGTTATGGTGGCCACCCGTGTCCATGATCATCAGTTGGGAATCCTCAATCAAATACCTCTGCCAACGCCCATGGTCTGGCTGATCGCCTTGATCTGGATGGATATGGTGATCTATTGGCAACATCGCTGGTTTCATCAAATCGGCTGTTTATGGCGTTTGCATAAAGTGCATCATCTTGATTTGGACATTGATGTCTCAACGGGATTACGTTTTCACCCTGCAGAAATCCTACTATCGCTGTTGCTCAAATGTGCGGCAGTCGCTTTTATGGGCGTTCCAGCACAAGTGGTGGTGGTCTCGGAAATTCTGATTAACAGTGCGGCCATGTTCAACCACGGTAACATAGCCATCCCTGCACCGCTTGATCGACTCCTGCGCCATTTTCTGGTGACACCGGATATGCATCGTATTCACCATTCGGTGACTGTCCGCGAAACCAATTCCAATTACGGATTCTGTTTATCCTGGTGGGATTTTTTGTTCCACAGCTACACGGAGCACCCCCAGAAAGGGCATCAGGGCATGCAGATTGGGTTGTCCGATTATCAGAGTTTTGCCCGGCACACGTTGGTTTACCTGCTTAAGTTACCCTTTATTCCGCCGCAACCTGATGACGCATCCGCCCCAAAATAGTGTATACTTCTCTTAACTTGACTTCATATTGAAAGGCCTGCTCATGACAGAACAGACAGTAGAATATGATTTATGTGTGCTCGGTTGCGGTCCCGGTGGTTTTGCCGGAGCCATGAGGGCATTTGATTTCGGCAAACATGTCTGTGTTGTCGAAGGAGGAGAGATTGGCGGTGCCGGGGTAAAATGGGGGGCTTTGGCATCAAAAACAATGTGGGAGCTTTCCAAAGATTACTCCATTGCCGCCAAACAGGATCGTGGTTACCAAAGCCAACACCTCACTGTTGATTTTAGCGAAGTCAATGCAACCATTGAAGAAGCCGTCAAAGAGCGCCAATATCAGATGCTCACGCAACTGGAAACCTTTTCCCCCCGACGTTGGCAAGGAGAGGGGTCAATCACCTACGTTCGAGGGTGGGCATCTTTTGTTGATCGGCACACTGTTGAGGTCTGTCTCGACGATGGCACAACGCAGCACATCCATGCGAAGAATTTTCTGATCTCCACTGGCAGCCATCCACGTGGTTATGGCAATCTCCAAGTGGATCAGGATAAAATCTTCAATTCAAACGGTATTCACCGACTTAAAAAATTCCCCAAACGATTGTTGATTCTCGGCGCCGGTGTCGTTGGCTGCGAATACGCCACGATTTTTGCCAACTTTGGACAGACACAGGTTCATCTGGTTGACCACAAAGACCGGGTTCTGTCGTATGAAGACCGTGATGTCAGTGCGTTTGTTGAACAGAGTCTTGAAGGTGCCGGCGTCGTACTCCATCAATCCGCAACACTGCAGGATATTCACCGTCGACAGGACTACCTCGCCGCAGTTCTCGATTTTCCAGACGGCCACAGCGAAGTGATTGAGGTTGATGCCGCACTGATCTCGGTAGGACGGCAACCCAATTTACAACATCTCAGATTGGACAAGATTGGCATTGATATCAGTGAAAACGGTTTTTTGACCACTGGGGTGGACTGTCGCGTTGATGGAAATATCTTTGCTTGTGGTGACGTAACCTGTCATCCAAATCTGGTCAACATCGCCGAATTGGAAGCACGCATGGCCGCCAAAGAGATGTTTTGTCGGGCCATCCGTCCACTGAATTACTGTAATATGTCGGCAATCATGTTTCTCAATCCCTCTGTTGCAACCGTCGGATTGAGTGAAGAACAATGCCAGGCCAAAAAACTGAGTTATCGGGTGGCCTATGTGGCGTATGCCATGTCCAGCAGGCCATTGGCCATGCGGGCGAAGAGGGGGTTTGTTAAGATTTTGGTGACGGATGATGCCGAAATGAAAATTCTTGGTATGCGTTCTGCCGGACCGCAAGTGTCCAACGTCGTTCTGTCCATCGCTCATTTTATGGATCACGATAAAGGCGCTGCCGAGGTCCTTAAATCGGTGTATCCTCATCCGAGCATCTCAGAAACGACGCAGGAATGCCTGCGCCTGCTGATTGGAAAATCGATCTACAAAGCCCAGGCTTTCCCAGGAAAAATGTGGGTGAAAACCTGGAATCCTCAAGATGGTTATCATGATTGTTCACGTGATTTCCAAGTGGAACAATGTGAAATCCCCAGCCAAAAAACACCCTGAAATAACGAGATTAGAGCAAGGGAGATGTCACGTCCTAAAATACGTTGACAGTTTATTCCTAAGCCACCTCCCCCATGGAGGTGGCTTTTTTATGTACTTCTTCCGGTGTTTTCATATTCAAGCTAAGGTGCGGCCGTAGGCGGTTGTAAATAGCGACCGATTCGCGAACCAAGTCCTTCAGTTCCTGCAAATCACGACACTTAAACAACAAAAACTCTTGCTTCAGAATTCCGTTCACCCTCTCAGCCAAAGCATTTTGATAACAATCGTAACCATCTGTCATGGATGGCGTTATGTCATGACGCTTCAGCTCTTCCTGATAGATTGATGAGCAATACTGTAATCCTCTATCGGAATGGTGTAACAACGGTTTACCTGTCTGGCGTTGTCTGGCTGCTTGACGTAATGCCTTGACAACACTTTCTGCGCGTAGATTGTCACTGACCTCATACCCCATGATTTTACGGCTATAAGCATCAGTAACCAGCGATAGATAATGAACCCCTTCATCTGTTTCAACGTACGTGATGTCACTGACAAAGACCTGTTCAGCCCGATTGATATCCTGACTCGCGATAAGATTCGGATATTTTTTCATCCAGTGCCTGCTCTGCGTTGTCTTGATGAATCGTTTGACCGGTGGAACTAACAGCCGATGCTCTCGTAAATAATCAAAAAATCCATCCCGACCTAATTTGATGCCCTGAGCATCAAATTTCGGTTTCAGCAGTGAGTACAGCTTGCGACCGCCCAACCTCGGCATGAATCGTCGCAACTCCATCACCATCCCTTTGACGGGAGCCAGCTCTATGTTGCGTTGCTGGGTGCGCCTTTCTCTTTGATAAACGGCCTGCCGACTGATGCCAAGAAGCTTGCAAGCGCGGCTCAAACTTAGCCCTTTGTGTTTTTGAATGCGTCTCGCTCCTTGGCAATATACTTTTTTCTCAAGCTCATTCCGTGCTCAGAATCCAGGATATCAACAACTTCATTCAAAAGCAGATTACGAAGACGTTCATCTTCAAGTTCGCGCTCAAGTCGCTTTATCTTTTGTGCAGGGGTTTCTTTGGCTTTGGGAGTTTTGGGCATAGCGAGCCTCACTGGCTGGGTCCAATCCAACTTTCCGTGCTTTCTTAACCATGTTAGCACGGTTGAGCGACCCTGGATGCCATAGATCTTCTGGGCCTGCTTGTAGGTCATATCGCCTTTTTCTACGGCATCAACAACCTGCAATTTAAAGCCCATTGTGTAATCTCGTTGAGTCCGCCGACTCCGCTTGCTTTCTACTCTGTCCATAAATAAGTCTCCAAGGTGTAAACTTATTTCAGGACGGGACAAGAGATAGAAAAAAGGCTTCGTTTTCTAACGAAGCCTTTTTTGTGTTATTTACCGAACCATTTCTTTTTCGCGCTGTAAACTGTCACCCGATTGCGTCCTTTTTTCTTTGATTCATAAAGGGCTGAATCCGCTTGAGAAATCACATCATTTTTATCAATTTTATCCTTAGCAGGGGAGATATCGGAGACGCCAAAACTGGCCGTAATATAATAGGTTTCACGCTCATGGGTAAAAGTGTGTTCCGACAGGGTGCTACGGAACTTCTCAGCAACGACTTCACCTTCTTGAGCATTGGTTTCAGGCAAAACCAAGACAAACTCTTCTCCTCCATAACGGGCAAACAGATCGTATTCCCGCAGTAAACTGCGTGCTACATCCGCAAATTGTTTGAGAATATAGTCACCGACTTGATGGCCGTGCAAATCGTTGAATTTTTTAAAATTATCAATGTCCACCATCACCACGCTAAGCGTGTAATCGTTGCGTTCCGAGCGATTAATCTCCCGATCAAGAAAGTTTTGAAAATAGCGGTGGTTATAGGCTTCAGTCAAACCATCAACATTGGCCAGACGCTCCAACAGTTTATTCTTCTTTTCCAGCTCGGCCGTAAGCATCTCCAGTTGAACGGTCTTCTCCACCAGAGAGCGATTCATTTGCTCATAACTGAGGTTGAGTACACTGAGTTCAGCGTTGGCAATCTGCAGAACTTCAGCAATTGATTTCTGATTCTGAATCTTGATGTCGAAAAACTTGCCGATCTCTTCAACTTCCATATGCACCCGGTCAAGAAAGTCTTCCAGTTTTTTCTCAGTTAGGTGTAGACGACGTTTGGCCTGAGATTTGAACAAACCAACCAGTTCATCCGGCTTTTTCGCATTGTAAACCCGTGAAATAATCCCAGACAAGCAGACCACTTCGCACAAAAGTTTCAGTTTAGCGTCCTTAGAAGGGAGTTTATGCGGCTCATGGTGGTAACGAAGTGGTTCGACAATCTCAGCAGGAAAGCCCCAACTGCGACATACTTCGCTGCCAATGTAGGTGTGGTCTGCACCGATAAATTTTATTTCTGCTTCACAGCGTTCCATCTCTTCATCGGCAACAGCCTGATCAATCTTTTTGTATTCAGCAGGAAACGCTTTTGCCAAAACCAGAACACCGAGGTTTTGCAGAAGACCGGCGATAAAACCTTCTTCTGTATCATCCGCACCAACAGTGGTCATCAACATGCGGGAGGCAACAGCTTCGGACAATGATTTTTCCCAAAAAGTGGCATAGTCAAAGCCATCTTTTTTTTGCTTATCCGGCTTCAGAAAGGAAAAGGATAAAACCAGGCTGCGTACGGCATTGGTTCCCAGAATGGATGCCGCCTGATGAATCGTGCCGATCTGTTGCGGAAAACTGTAAAATGATGAATTGACCACTTTAAGAATCTTAGTGGACAAGGAGATGTCCTTGGATATCAATGAGGCGATATCACTGATTGTAGTGTCTTCTTCCGCTGTAATGGAAATCAGCCGTGAAGCGACAGCAGATAATGTCGGCAACTCATCTGAGCTGAGAACAAAATTTAGGACATCTTCTTGAGTCATCATTGGGATTACTCCATTTGAATTAAATCAATAATGACAACATAGCACAGGTTCAAAAAATCGTTGAAAAAAATCTCTTTTATATCAACGAACTATCAAGAATTCTGTTGTTTGTAACAGGCAATGTCGTCAATGGTTACCAGAGGGAAATAATGTTTCTGACAGAAGTCAATTAAATGAGGCATGCGGGCCATTTCACCATTTTCCAAAGTGACCTCACAAAGGACACCACACGGATTCAACCCCGCTAAATCCATCAAATCCACGGTGGCCTCAGTATGACCGCGGCGTTCGAGAACACCGCCGGATTTTGCTTTCAAAGGGAACACATGGCCAGGGCTATGAATGTGCTCCGGTCGACAGTCTTGGGCACTTGCAGCACGAATTGTCGTAACGCGGTCAGCGGCTGAGACTCCGGTTGTCACGCCATCTGCCGCCTCAATGCTGACGGTAAACGCGGTCTGGTAATGGCTGCGGTTGTCATTGACCATCATCGGTAACTGCAATTGAGCAACTTTGTCCTCCGTCAGACATAAACAGACAATGCCACTGCATTCACGAATCAACAGGGCCATCTGTTCGTTGGTCAGATGGTCGGCGCTGAAGATAAGATCGCCTTCGTTTTCGCGATCTTCATCGTCCGTGACAATGACACCATGACCACGTTGAAGAGCCTGAAGGGCACGCTGAACACGTTGTTGAGAGGTACCAAAAAGAGTATCAAGGGTCTGATTCATGCGAAGTCTCCTTAGAGCTAAGCGGGAATCAGGGCGCACAGGAAGACAGTGCTGCGAGTTGCAACAACAACCACAGGAAGCTGAATATCCTCTTTCATCCGGACTATAACCGTCGGCTCTGGAATCTCACCAGATCTGCTGACCCTTTATCCCAATAATAAAGGCGCTCGCGGGCTTCTCACAAGGAGTCACCGCCGGTGGGGAATTTCACCCCGCCCTGAGAATAGGGCATTAAAGTAACAAGTCTGTCTATACAGTTCCAGATAAAATTCTTTCATAAAGCCAATGAACGGTTGTCAAGACCATGATTGTTCCGATACCAAGTCGGCAAAAGTTTTGATCCACCGCATACCTCGGCCACTCGGTGACACGGAGGCTCCAAAACCAGATGTGGCCCCAAGTCTGCTGAATACCCAGAACTCTGAACGATATCAGAAGAAAAGGGTTGCTCCACTGTTCCCGCAGTATCAACACCACCCTCGACCGCCGCAGCTCGATCTACATAAACACCTCTGGACACCTTTCTGTCTGCGGTAGGATTCATGACACACCCTCAGGACAAGGGCCACGTGCACCTGGTCGACCAGCTACAGGAAGAAATGGCCTAACCAGGTCAGTAGAACTTCAGCAGTGATTCCTGGCTCTGAGGTCGGCAGCAATATGCTTGATAGCATCATTACGTTTAAGCCCCTCAGCGGTGTATTTATCGAAAAGGCCGGCAATCAGCTCAAAGTAAGCAGCTTTGGCTTGTTCAGCACGTTCCTTGTCAAATTCACTGATAGTTTTATTGCGAGGTCTGGCAGGTACTGAATCGGTAACGGGTGTAGCGCCTGATCCAGATAAAGAGACGGAGTCATGAGACGACCCCGCCAGCAAACGACACACTAATCATGCCGCATAAGAAATATTGTTTCTTGAATATATGAAAAGGTGAATAGTGAAAACTTTCGGAATTAACAACCAGAAATGGAAAGCGGAAGGGTGCTGTATGGGTGGGTGCAGGGGTGTTGACGTAATACAAAAAAGGCAGTACGATCATACAAAAATCCGCTATAGGTGGTGGTTTTTTTATCGAAACACCGGAGTTGCAGCTCTGATGTTTCACCGTTCTAAGCCTTCAGGAGTTGCAGCTCTTGGAGGCTTTTTTATTTTAATGTTGTGCCGGAATCTGTAACATATCCGGTAATTGCAGTTACCAGATAGTGTAGGAGATTAGCGCGACTTTCTAATGTTTCGATGGTAATACCAAAGGGTTTATTTAGTCAACTATACGACTGATAAAGCTCTATTTCTTATCAGCCAGGACAACCAAAGTTTCATCTTCGCCAATCTCATCACCAAGATCGAACCGTACTAGGTCAACAGAGACACCATTTTTTTCGATATCTCGGATCACCTTTTTCATAAAATTTTGAACGATCATACCAACAGCAGCGCGAGGGTAGCCCTGTTCAATAACGGTTGATTGAAACTGTGCATAAATGTCCTCGTCGAGTGTCATAGCAACACGTTTTCTAGCCATAGTATTTTCCTTTCTAGTGACATCTAAATGTAACATTTCTATCACAACTGAAAATATGTAGTCAACAGGTAATCGCTCACAATTCACGCTCCGGCTAAATCGCCGTTCGCTCAGCTTGGACGCTTACCGCTAACGCTTACGCTACGGGAACTTGGCCTCCTTCACGAAATAGCGTGAGCCTCGGCCCTGGTTCCCGCCAGCATGGAGCATGTGAGCGTGACCGATACCAGCCGACCCCTACGGGCTACCCCCCCCGGCTGCGCGCCTGTGCGCGTCGGTCAGTGGGGAGAGGAGGGGAACGGATAGTCTGTTTTTGGTTGTTGAATTAGAAAGGAGATTTCTCGGACTCTGGTTGCACAGATTGAGCATAGGCAAGTAGACGGTTAAATACTGGTGCGCCTGTAAAAGACGAAGTGCTCTTATTCGTGTGACGGAACCAGGGACGGGGAGGGATGGGGATTTTATCGTCCTTTGAGCGTGTGAGATTGAGTTCCTTGATCTTGCGAACTCTGTCCCGGTGTAATGCTTCCTGGTAGCGGCCAAGTTGCCGATATATCCACTTTGAAGGGGTGAATCCGGTATCCTCACCAGTATCTAAATCAATCGACTCATAACCGTAGGTTTCGTCCAGGTACTCTGAGGGTATTTCATCGGGAACATCTACAAGGGTGCGACTGTTTCCCCACCAGCGACCAAAGGAAGAGAACCCTTCGGGAATGGCTTTCTGAGCTTCCTTGTCCAGGTACTTGCACAGATAGGAACCTTTGCCCAAATCCCATTCGATAAAGTTACGATCATGGGAATGAACTCGGAGGTGCTTGTCTTGGCCATAACCAGCGACACGGTGCCATGCCTTGGTGAGCTTCTGGTGGTTTTCGTCTGTAAGAGGGATTGAACTGAACAGATGAAAATGAGGACATCCACGGGTTTGAAACTCAGCAATCCAGATGTATTCCATGCCTGGGAACTGTTTGCGGACGTTGGTAAGAAAGCGGTTCAGATCGGCTTTAAGTGATCGGCCATTGATGGGCCAAACATCACCATAGGTCATGCAGAATTGAGTCTTGATTTTATCCCTGGAATTGGCAGCAACAAAGCGAAGTCGGCCACGAGATTTATCGCTAAAGCCTTGAATAGATGTGCGTGTGCGATCAGGTGCGACAGGAACCTTACCTATAAAAGGTCTCTTTATCTTGACCGTTGCAGGATAAACGTGAAAGGTCGGAACTTCAAAAGTTTGAGATATGGGAGAAGTAACAAGCGGCCCGTCTGGTTTAGCTCCACCGCGTACCTCGGCCCCTCGGTGACGCGGAGGCTCCGAAACCAGATGTGGCCCAAGGTCTGCTGAATGCCCAGAACTCTGAACGGTATCAGGAGAAAAGGGTGGCTCCACTGTTCCCGCAGCATCAACACCACCCCCGACCGCCGCAGCTCGATCTACATAAACACCTCTGGATGCCTTTCTGTCTGCGGTTGGAATCATGACACACCCTCAGGACGAGGGCCACGTGTACCAGGTCGACCAGCTGCAGGAAGAAATGACCTAACCAGGTCAGTAGAACTCCAACAGTGATTCCTGGCTCTGAGGTCGGCAGCAATGCGCTTGATAGCATCATTACGTTTAAATCCCTCAGCGGTATATTTATCGAAAAGGCCGGCAATCAGCTCAAAGTAGGCAGCCTTAGCCTGTTCAGCACGTTCCTTGTCAAGTTCACTGATAGTTTTATTGCGAGGTCTGGACGGTACTGAATCGGTAACGGGTGTAGCGCCTGATCCAGACAGAGAGTTGAACAGGTTGACGAAGTGGTTAGATTGATCAGCAGGTATGGTGACAGTGACCTGAACGGCACCATCATCAACAGGAGAGATCGTAAGAGACGGAGTCATGAGACGACCCCGCCAGTAAACGACACACTAACTATGTCGCATAAGAAATATTATGTAAACTTTTGTTACTTTATCACCAAGGCAGTAAAGATCACTCTTGAGCCGATTGTTGAACTGCTTCAGATAACAATGTGACACCACGCATAATATCTTCGAGTGAACTCGATTCAGCAACATTGTGACTGATCCCATTGTGGCTGGGAATAAAGATCAACGCTGTTGGTGCAAGGCGTGCCATATGCATGGCATCGTGACCGGCACCACTGGGCATTTTGCGCCAACGCCACTGATGTGCTTGAGCCAGGTCAATCAATTGTTGTTGCAGCATCCCATCTAATTGGACCGGAGCATCATCACACAACCTTTCAGTATGGATGCGACACCCGGATTGGCTCTCAACGGTGTCAACCAGATTTTGAAACGCTGCAACCATCTGTTGCTTGCGATCACCATCAATGTCGCGGATATCAACGCCTAACGTGACAGACCCTGGAATGACATTCATGACATTGGGCTGTGTGTGAATTTCACCAATGGTCGCAACACTCTGTTCACTGCTTTGTCGCGCGATGTTCTCTGTACCAAGAACGAGCTGCGCTGCTGCGACCAAAGCATCCTGGCGCATCGTCATTGGTGTTGTGCCTGAATGATCACTGCGGCCGTTGATGGTCAAACGAAAACGACTGGGTGCAGCAATCGCCTCAACAATGCCCAGATGTTCCTGATGATGCTCAAGAACCGGGCCTTGTTCGATGTGCAGTTCGAAAAAAGCCTTAAGATCTCCCGGTGTCAGATAGCCACCGTTTTCGACATCCGGTGAGCAGCCGGATTGAAGCAACGCCTGATAAAAGCTGATTCCATCACGATCACAAAGTTCTTTCATGCGTGCACAATTGAGTTGACCGGTTAGGCCCTTACTTCCCAACGTTGCAACACCAAACCGGCTGGATTCTTCACAACAAAAATCAATAATTTCAATGGGATGCTTAGTTGTTATGTGTTCATCGTTCAAGTGACGGACGAGTTCAAGGGCGGCAAGAACACCAATAATGCCATCATAATGTCCCCCCTGCGGCACGGTATCCAAATGGGACCCGACCATGACTGCAGGTAGCTGACTATCACTGCCGTTACGCCGGCCACGAATGTTGCCATAAGGGTCGATATGTACATCAAGATCAGCTTGTTGCATCTGTTTAATCAAATAGTTACGCGCTTCATGGTCAGCTTTGGATAACGCCAGTCTTGTCACCCCGCCATTATCTAAGGCACCAAACTGAGCAATCGCACGAAAATCTTTTTGAAAACGTTTTGTATCTATCATAATCGCTCCTGAGGGTTATCCGACACTGGCCAGCTCGAGGCGACTGCCCCATCGCTGCTTTAATGTTTCGCGCACTGCATAGTACTGTGGTGAAGTGAGAAAATCATCCTGCTCAATAAGCTGCAAAGCGTCTTCCCTGGCTTGTTCGAGCAGTGAGGCATCGCGTAACAGGTTGGCAACTCGAAAATTCTCAATGCCCGCCTGACGGGTACCCAGAAATTCTCCGGGCCCACGCAATTCCAGGTCGGCCTCGGCGATGACAAAGCCATCGTTTGAGCTTTGCATGATATTGAGCCGCTGCTGACCATCGTGACTGCACTGTTCGGACGGGACCAACACACAGTAACTTTTTGCAGCGCCCCGCCCTACCCGGCCTCGCAACTGATGGAGTTGAGCCAAACCAAATCGTTCCGCATGCTCAATCACCATGGCAGAGGCGTTCGGCACGTCAATTCCGACTTCAATCACTGTGGTTGCGACCAGATAATGAATCTGTCCCTGCTTGAATTTATCCATCACAGCTTCTTTGTCGCGTGGATGGAGACGTCCGTGCAACAGACCACCGCTATACTCTGAACCCAACTCCTTTTCAAGGGCTTCAAACGCTTCAGTAGCGGCTTTGAGTTCAGAGCGTTCACTCTCCTCAACCAGAGGATAAACGAAATACACCTGATGCCCTTTATCGAGTTCTCGGCGGACAAAGTCGAGCAGTTGTGGTCGTTGCGAGGAACGGGCAATACGCGTCGTAATCGGTGTTCGTCCCGGAGGAAGTTCATCAATCACCGACATGGCCAGATCACCGTAGAGCGTAAGAGACAGTGTGCGTGGAATGGGAGTCGCCGTCATAACCAGCGTGTCCGGGTTGTGACCTTTTTTGCGCAATTGATGACGTTGTTGAACACCGAAGCGGTGTTGTTCATCGATGATCACAAGCCCGAGATCAGCAAACGTCACGTCGGGCTGGAGAATGGCATGGGTACCGACCAAGAGTTTGATCTCACCATGGGCCAGGCCATCTAACAGCGTCTGTCGTTCGGATTTTGGCGTGGATCCGGTCAGCAAAGCACAGTGAAGTCCCAGTTGCGTCATCCAATGGTGGAACTGATTGTAGTGTTGCTCTGCAAGGATTTCAGTTGGTGCCAAAACCGCAGCCTGGGCACCGTTTTCAACAGCGATTAGGGCAGCCATCAAGGCGACAATGGTTTTACCGCTGCCGACATCGCCCTGAATCAGGCGATTCATTGGGTGCGGTGCCAGCATATCCTGTTTAATTTCACCCAAAACACGTTTTTGGGCGGCGGTCAGGCTGAACGGCAGTGCTTTAGCTAAGGGTTGCGTATAGCGGTGCTCCAATGTGAACGCTCGGCCTTGCTCGACCTGAACGCCCTGGCGGCGGAGAGTCAAACCAAGTTGAAGGTAAAAAAACTCATCATAAACCAGCGTCCGTCGCGCCGGGTCCTGCCCTTGCTGTAAGCAGAGAAAGTCACTGTCGACGGGTGGGCAATGGCAGTGCAGCAAGGCTTGATTCAACGGGAGAAGGTCGCGCTTTTTCATGACCCACTCAGGCAGATGGGTCGGAACGGAATCAGCATAGTCCGCCACAGCTTGTTGGCAAAAGTTGCGTAACTGCTTTTGTGACAACCCCTCGGTTAACGGGTAGACCGGAAGAATGCGCAGACTGGCAGAATCTGTCGCGTCATTAAAGTCAATCTCAGGGTGAAGGATTTCACGGCGACCGGAGTAGAAGCGCACTTCACCATAAACCTGGACAATTCGTCCGGGCGTATAGTTTTTTTTCATCCAGTCGCGTCGGTAATGGAACCATTTGAGTAGCATCTGGCCGGTGTCGTCGCCAACAACAACTTCAAAGAGTTTTTGGCGACCACGGCCGATCGGCACTTCATCGGCATTGAGGATTTTACCGCGAAACTGGCCAGGTTCTCCAGGTTTAAGCTGGTTGATGGTAGAGAAATGCCGCCGATCTTCATACCGATGCGGCAAGGTGTACAGCAGGTCTTCGACGGTGTGAAGACCAAGGCGGGTCAGTTTTTCGCACAGTTTGGGACCCACCCCCCTGAGTGAGCTCAGAGGGGTGTTTAAATCAGCAGACTGTGACGTATGGTGTCCCATCCCGATGTCAATCTTGTTGGTTATTTTCCAGGAGGCTCGTCAAACAAAGCATTGAGATGAGTGAGCAACTCATTAACGTCCAGGCCGTGGTTGGTCGCCCCGAGCTCTATAGATTCATGCTTGGCTCCGGAGCAGGTTGAGCATTGTAACCCAAAGGATTCCAGAACCTCTTTGGCTTTGGGATGGCCCTTTAACACGGCTGCCATTTTTGTGGTTTTATCGAACATGGACAACGCCTATTTGTATTCGATTTCCGTCACTTCATAAATGCGTGTTCCAGAAGGAACATTGATGCGAACCTCATCATCCAGAGTATGGCCGATCAACGCCTTACCCACCGGCGACGTTACAGAGATTTTTCCTTGTTTGATGTCCGCTTCATCTTCACCGACAATCTGGTAAACCACTTCATTGTCAGAGTCCGTATCGAAAAGCGTGACGGTTGCACCAAAAACGATTTTATCCGTATTAATACTTTTCGGATCAATCACTTCAGCTCGCGCCAGTTTGTCATTGAGCTCAGCAATACGACCTTCGATGTGGGCCTGACGGTCTTTGGCAGCATCGTATTCAGCATTTTCAGAGAGGTCACCATGGGAGCGAGCTTCTGCAATGTCTTGAACAACTTTAGGGCGATCAACCTTAATGCGGTTTTTGAGTTCTTCCTGAAGACGCGCGTAACATTCAGGTGTCATCGGTACAGAATCAGACATTATTCTTTTTCCCTCTTCTAAAAAACAAAGTCACGGGCAGAAGTGCTTCTACCCGCAACCTTGTATCGTGTATCAACTTGTTTTTGTTTGCGTTTAAGACTTCAAACTATACTCTTGGAGAGCAACAACGTCAAGGGTTTCTCGCTGCATGGCCAGGATGCCATCGACCGCAGCGTCCATTCCGGTGACCGTTGTAAAGTAGGCCACACTGTACATCAGAGCTGAACGACGGATCGAGTAAGAGTCTGCAATAGACTGAATACCAAAGGTGGTGTTGAAGACCATGGCAATGTCACCATTTTTAATGGCGTCAACACAATGCGGTCGCCCTTCTTTCACCTTATTGACACGTTCAACCGGCAAGCCGTTTTCTTGAAGGGTTGCTGCCGTGCCACCGGTGGCAATCAGGCTAAATCCGGCATCGACGAGCTTCTTGGCAATCGCAATCGTTTCCGGCTTATCGCTGTCTTTGACACTGATAAACACTTTACCACTCAACGGAAGATTGACGCCGGCACCCATCTGAGCTTTCGCAAAAGCTTTCCCGAAGTCCTTGTCCAGGCCCATAACTTCACCGGTGGATTTCATTTCCGGTCCCAACAAGGTGTCGACGCCGGGGAATTTGGCAAAAGGGAAAACCGATTCTTTGACCGCAACATGGTCAGGAACAATATCATCGAGGATATTGAGTTCTTTCAAGGTTTTTCCTGCCATCAGGCGTGCTGCAATTTTTGCCAGGGGACGTCCGGTTGCTTTAGAGACAAAGGGTGACGTACGGCTGGCACGCGGGTTCACCTCAATGAGGTAGACAACATTGTCTTTAACCGCAAACTGAATATTCATCAAGCCGATGACGCCCAGCTCAAGAGCCAGGGCTCGCGTCTGGCGGCGCACCTCTTCGACAAGCTCTTCTGCAAGAGAATACGGCGGCAGGGAACAGGCTGAGTCACCGGAATGGATACCGGCTTCCTCAATGTGTTGCATGATGCCACCAATAACGACATCAGTGCCGTCGGCCAAGGCATCAACATCAATTTCAATGGCATGATCAAGAAACTTGTCAATGAGAATCGGATGCTCAGGAGAAGCCTGAACCGCAAATTTCATGTAATTGCGCAACTGCTCAATACCATAGACGATCTCCATGGCACGCCCACCGAGTACGTAGGACGGACGCACGACAACCGGATAACCGATCTGCTCGGCAATGGTCTCCGCTTCTTCAAAGGATCGCGCCAAGCCGTTGGCCGGTTGCTTGAGATCCAGCTTGTGCAGCAGAGCCTGAAAACGCTCACGATCTTCGGCACGGTCAATGGCATCCGGACTGGTCCCGATAATGGGCACACCGGCTTTTTCAAGCGCAACCGCCAGCTTAAGCGGTGTCTGTCCTCCGAATTGAACGATGACACCATCTGGATTTTCAACAGCGACAATCTCCAACACATCTTCCAAAGTCAACGGTTCGAAATAGAGACGATCGGACGTATCGTAATCAGTGGAAACCGTTTCCGGGTTGCAGTTAACCATGATGGTTTCAAAACCGTCATCATGGAGCGCAAAAACACCGTGAACACAACAGTAATCAAACTCGATACCTTGCCCGATGCGGTTGGGGCCGCCGCCCAGAATCATAATTTTTTTACGATCGCTGGGGTTAGCTTCACACTCTTCCTCATACGTAGAATACATGTAAGGCGTGAACGCTTCAAATTCAGCCGCACAAGTATCCACCCGCTTGTAAACCGGACGAATAGCGTGGTCATAACGCAGTTGGCGGATAACCCCTTCGTCCGTTCCGAGCAGATAAGCTAAACGACGATCAGAAAATCCATACTGTTTGGCCTCACGGAGCAGGTCCAACCCCTGCTCTGTGGCAGTCAGAATCGTCTCGCGGCAGTCGTAGAGTTGTTTCTCTTTGGCAATAATTTGCCCAATATTGTTAACAAACCACGGATCGATACCACTGATCTGATAAATTTCATCAACAGACAGACCGGCACGCAGTGCATCACCGAGATACCAGGTTCGGTCGACATTAGGCACGCGCAATTTGTCGCGCAGTTGCTCCAGATCGCCAGCACTGAGCGGTGTGGTAACATCCGCCGGTGAAGCAAACAGACGACTTTCAAAACCATCCGAGCCGATTTCCATGGAACGCAATGCCTTCTGGAAGCTCTCTTTGAAGGTCCGGCCAATGGCCATCGCCTCACCCACCGATTTCATCTGAGTGGTCAGGGTCGGATCGGTGCTGGGGAACTTTTCAAAGGTAAAACGCGGTACCTTGGTCACCACATAATCAATGGTTGGCTCAAAAGAGGCAAACGTTTCACGCGTGATATCGTTAGGAATTTCGTCGAGTGTGTAACCAACCGACAGTTTCGCGGCAATCTTAGCAATAGGAAAGCCGGTCGCTTTAGACGCCAGAGCCGACGAGCGCGACACGCGCGGATTCATCTCGATGACAACCAGGCGACCATCTTTGGGATTGATGCCGAATTGGATGTTGGAGCCACCCGTCTCAACACCGATCTCACGAATAATCTTCAACGAAGCATCCCGAAGAATCTGGTATTCCTTATCGGTCAGGGTCTGTGCCGGTGCCACGGTGATCGAATCACCGGTATGCACGCCCATGGCATCGAAGTTTTCAATGGAACAGATGATGACAACATTATCGGCAAGATCGCGCATCACCTCGAGCTCATACTCTTTCCAGCCGATGACGGACTCTTCTACCAAAATCTCATCGGTCGGAGACGCATCGATGCCGGCCACGGCCATGGCTTCGTACTCTTCGCGATTGTACGCAATACCACCGCCGGTCCCGCCAAGGGTAAACGAGGGGCGAATAATTGCTGGAAAACCAACCTCTTCAATGACCACCATGGCTTCATCGTAATTATGCGCCAGTCCGGAACGCGGCACCGCAACACCAATGCTGTCCATCGCCTGTTTAAACAGGGTACGATCTTCGGCTTTCTCAATGGCCGGAAGCTTGGCGCCAATCAACTCAACGCCAAATTTATCCAAAGTGCCGTCTTTTGCCACTGCCACAGCAGTGTTAAGGGCCGTTTGCCCACCAAGCGTCGGCAACAGCGCATCCGGGCGCTCTTTTTCAATGATTTTTGCCAGTACCGCCGGGGTCACCGGTTCGACATAGGTCCGGTCGGCAAAATCGGGATCGGTCATAATGGTGGCTGGGTTGGAATTAAGGAGAACCACCTCGTAACCTTCATCTTTGAGCGCTTTACACGCCTGGGTCCCGGAGTAGTCAAACTCACAGGCCTGACCAATGACAATGGGACCGGCACCGATGATCAGAATCTTTTTTATGTCTGTACGTTTAGGCATTTATCTATCCTTAGTTCTCGTTTTTCTTGAAGTCTTCCATCAGGCTAATAAAGCGGTCAAACAGGTAATGTGCATCGTGGGGACCAGGGGATGCCTCCGGGTGATACTGGACTGAAAATGCCGGCAACTGACTATGGCACAGACCCTCGACGGTATTGTCATTAAGATTGAGATGACTGATGGCGGAAGCCGATTCAAGGCTTTGGGCGTCAACGGCAAAGCCATGGTTTTGTGAGGTGATTTCGACACGCTTGTTTTCATCGCGCTGAACCGGCTGATTGCCGCCGCGATGACCGAATTTAAGTTTATAGGTCGTGCCACCCAATGCAATAGCCAGCAATTGATGGCCGAGACAGATACCGAACAGGGGCACTTTACCGAGCAATTGACGAATGTTTTCCTGAGCATAGGTAATGGGTTCCGGGTCGCCCGGGCCATTACTGAGGAAGACACCGTCAGGGTTGAGGGCCAGAACGTCAGAGGCGGATGTTGATGCCGGAACAACTGTGACACGACAACCGGCGCTGACCAGATTGCGCAAAATATTGCGTTTGATGCCGAAATCGTAGGCCACAACATGGTAGCGCGCCGGTTCAACCAGCTCGGTGTAGCCTTTTTCAAGATCCCACACGCCCTGTGTCCAGGTATAGGACTCTGCGGTGGTCACTTCTTTGACCAGATCACGCCCAACCAGACCCGGAGCTTTGCGGGCTTTTTCGACGAGGCTGTCGACATCAAGGTCAACCGTGGAGATCACGCCGGTCTGAGCACCATGATCCCGAATATGTTTGACCAGGGCGCGTGTATCAATGCCCTGAATACCAACGATATTGTTTTGCTGCAGATACTCATTGAGACTGAGTTCACTGCGCCAGTTACTGGGAAACTCACAGCTCTCTTTAACGACAAACCCGGCAAGATGGGGCTTGTCAGACTCAACATCTTCTTTGTTGACACCGTAGTTGCCAATCTGCGGATAGGTCATGGTGACAATTTCACCATGATAGGACGGATCCGTCAGAATCTCCTGATATCCGCTCATACTGGTATTAAAAACAACTTCACCGAAGGTTTCCCCAACGGCACCAATGCTTTGACCGTGAAAAACGCGGCCATCGGCGAGAGCCAGAATAGCTTTCATTCTTGAGTGTGCTCCTTATTGCAGAGTTAGTAGCTGTATCTTAAGTCTATTTATGAGTTACGTTGAAACGTGATCTTACCGGCGCACATGGTCATCATTGCCGCACCAGTCAATTCCCAGCCATCAAAAGGCGTATTGCGTGCTTTGGTTTTCATCTGGGTGGCATCCAGAGTCCACTGATAATCCGGATCGATCAAGGTAATATCAGCCGCAGTTCCTTTGGCCAGCGTTCCGCGGGGGATGCGCATGACCGACGCCGGACGCGTAGTCAGACAGCAGATAGCCTGATTAAGGGTCAACACGCCCTCTTTGACCAGGTTTAAAGCCAACGGCAGCGCGGTTTCAAGACCAACCAAACCATTGGCGGCCACATTGAATTCAACGTTTTTATCATCAACATGATGAGGCGCATGATCCGTTGCAATGGCATCAATCGTGCCGTCAGCCAAGCCCTCTTTCATCGCTTTGACATCGTCAGCGGTACGCAAAGGCGGCCCCATCTTGGCATTGACATCATAACCTCGCACGGCCTCTTCGGTGAGGGTGAAGTGATGCGGGGTGACTTCGCAAGTGACTTTAACACCACGCGCCTTGGCTTCGCGGATCAGCTCGACGGTGCGACGGGTCGAGATGTGACACACGTGCAGCCGGGCACCGGTCAGTTCCGCCAGCATCAGATCGCGGGCAACGGTAGAGGCCTCAGCAACCCAGGGGTTACCAGCCAGACCGAGTTCAGTGGCTACACGTCCTTCGTTCATCACCCCGCCGCATTTGATACCTTCATCTTCGGCATGAGCGATGATCGGCATATCAAACCCGCTGGCATATTCCATGGCACGTCGCAACACGTCGCCAGACTCAACATTGAGGCCGTCATCGGAAAATCCGACACAACCTGCCTGCTTGAGGTCACCCATTTCAACCAACGCTGTCCCCTTCTGCCCTTTGGTAATGGTGCAGATCGGGAAGACATTGGCGAACCCTTCCAGCTGGGCTTTGTTGATCATGTATAGCGTGGTCGCTTTATTGTCATTAACCGGCTTAGTATTGGGCATACAGGCCACTGAGGTAAATCCTCCCGCTGCTGCCGAGCGGGTACCGGAAACAATATCTTCTTTGTATTCAAAGCCGGGATCACGCAGGTGAACATGAATATCGATCAGGCCAGGTGTCACCAATAGCCCGTCAGCATCAATCACCTCATCAGCATCCTCTGCTGGCAGATTCTCCCCAAGTTCAACAATGCAGCCATCTTCAACTATCAGGTCGAAACGACCATCCAGGTCCTGGGAGGGGTCAATCACATGTCCATTTTTAATCACTGTTTTCATCACTAAACCTCATCTCAGGAAGGGGATTATTCTTCGTCGTTGCCACCGGCCAGCAGATAAAGCAGGGCCATGCGTACCGCCACACCATTCTCCACTTGATCCAGAATGACATTCTGGCCACCGTCGGCAACATAGGAGGAGATTTCAACACCTCGATTCAGGGGCCCGGGATGCATTACGATCGCATCGGGCTTGGCCAGCTTGATATTCTCTGTGTTCAATGCAAAGAACTGGGCGTATTCACGCAGGGTAGGAATCAATGTATTGCCCCCTTCCCGTTCCAATTGAATCCGCAGCATTATGACCACATCAGCATCCTTGATCGCTTCATTGATGTCGGTGTAAACTTCAGCGCCCAGTTCATCAATGCCCGGGGGAAGCATGGTTGCCGGTCCGGCAAGACGCACCGTGGCGCCCATGGTTTTCAGAGCATACAAATCGGAACGGGCGACACGGCTGCGGGCAATATCACCGATAATGGCAACGGTCAGCCCTTCAATGCGGCCCTTATGTTCTTTGATGGTCATCAGGTCAAGCAGCGCCTGACTCGGATGCTCGTGAGCACCGTCACCGGCATTGATCACGGCACTCCTAGTCAAACGCTTGGCCAGATAATCCGGAGCGCCGGAGCAGGAATGACGCATAACAATCACATCGGCATTCATCGCTTCGATGTTCTTGGCTGTATCCTCAAGGGTTTCCCCTTTGGTAACGGACGACCCTGAAGCAGAGATATTGATAGTATCTGCCGACATCCGCTTGCCAGCCAGCTCAAAAGATGTGCGGGTACGGGTACTGTTTTCATAAAACAGATTAATGATCGTTTTACCACGCAACGTCGGAACTTTCTTGATGTCACGCAGGTTGATCTCCTTGAAACTTTCTGCCGTTTCAAGAATCAGTTCGATATCCTCTTTGGATAGCTGCTGCGTGCCGATAATGTGCTTGTGTGCAAATCCCATGTCACTCCCCTTTTTCCATCAAGGCTTAATCAGTCGAACTTCAAGCGGCTGGTGAGCCTCATCAAAGAAAACCTGTATATTTTCGTCCCGGGCGGATGGAACATTACGCCCGACATAATCAGCACGGATAGGTAATTCCCGGTGTCCACGATCGACCAAAACCGCCAGTTGAATACTGCTGGGGCGGCCGATATCCATCAAGGCATCCATGGCAGCACGAATAGTTCGGCCAGTATAGATCACTTCATCAACCAGAATGACGTGACGATTGTCCAGAGCAAAGGGAATTTCCGTCTTCCCCAGAGGGCGAACCGCTCCCTGACCAACATCGTCGCGGTACATGGTAACGTCAACCGCACCATGAGGAACCTGCCCACCTTCAATCTCTTTCATCCGTTCTCGAAGCAAAGCCGCTAGATGGTCACCACCACTGCGAATGCCGATCAACACCAGATCGTCGCACCCTTTATTTTTTTCAAGAATCTCATGGGTGATCCGGGTGACAGCACGATCAATCCCTTGTTTGTCAAGAATAACTTTTTCTTTACTCCCCATCATTGCCCTCCGTAAAGCAGTTGGAATAACTCATTTTTTGGACAAAAAAATACCTTCCTACCAAGAAGGCAAAAAGGTTGCGGGTACAGAAATAGTGATATTTTTGAAAAGCCTGGTTCATTCGTATCGCCTTTACCAACCTCTCTGGATTGGTTTAAAAGGGAAAAGATATTTTCGAGAACCTAACAATCATGATGAAGTGAAGTCAAGGAAAATCGATGATCTGTACACGAGTTTTTTAAGGCGTTGTATCAGGAATGAATCCCTGCACAATCCGAAGGATTGCCACCAATTTTATCCACCCCATGGGCAACCGCCGGCCACACCGCTTCGAGGTTTTCAATTGCCGCTTTAGGACTACCCGGCAAGTTCATCACCAGACAGGTACCGCGAATGCCGGCCATAGCACGAGACAGGATAGCCATCGGGGTAATTTTGAGGCTTTCAGAACGCATCGCTTCACCAAAACCAGGCAGAATGCGATCCACGACCTCTATAGTGGCTTCCGGTGTGACATCTCGCGGTGACACGCCGGTACCTCCGCAGGTGATGAGCACGTCACAAAACCCTTCATCACACCAATTCGTCAATGTAGAAACAATCACATCATAATCATCCGGGATCATTTCATAGCGTAATGTTTCAACTTGGTGTTGCTCCAGCCAGTCGATCAGGGCCGGTCCACTTAAATCCTCCCGTTTTCCTGCAGCACCCTTGTCAGAAAGTATCAATACCGCAGCTTTCATAGCCCCTCCGCGCGATAGGTTCCGCTTTTGCCGCCCTCTTTGAACAGAAGCCGAACAGCATCAATGGAAATATCTTTTTCACTTCCTTTACACATATCGTAAATAGTTAAAGCCGCAAGAGATGCGGACACCATGGCTTCCATCTCAACGCCGGTACGCTCGTAAGCACGAACTGTCGCCTGTACTTCAACAGTGCCTTGATCAACATCACAATTAAACTCAATTGCCGCATGGTGAATGGCCAGAGGATGAGAAAGTGGAATCAGGTCAGGAACCTTTTTACTGGCGGCGATTCCAGCCAGACGCGCCACGCCAAGAACGTCCCCTTTAGTCGTTTTATGATCGAGGATCGCCTGTAACAGGTTCGATGACATATGTACCGTCGCTGCTGCCGTAGCCGTGCGTAATGTTTTCTTCTTACCACTGACATCAACCATAATTGCCTTACCCTGGCCATCGAAATGATTGAAGCTCATACGCTACCCTCCTCGAAATATTCTTCTTTGGTTACTGCTTCGGCTTTTACCCGATCTAACATGAGCGCCAACGCCGGTTTAACATTTTCGCGAATATCGCCGGCAACAACAAGAAACAGCACATCATCCCCAGGCACCATAACACCGGAACGCGCTTCAAAGGCAACCTTATAAATTCCATCCATTGCTTCGATATCTTGGCGAATCTGTTCAATCTTGCCCAGATCAGAACTCACCATCATTTTGCACACCGCTGTCCGGTCGCCACGCGACCAACCCCGGACGATTCCATTGTGAACGAGAATCATGCCGACGTTTTCGGCAAAATGTGGATCATTTTTCATTTCAGCGATTGTTTTTGAGATATCCATGACAGCTCCCCTTGTTTATTTGGTTATTGAAGAGTTAACACGTATACGCCATTGGGCAAATTATTTATTTGAGTAGAGTTCTGCCTGATGGGCCTCATCCTGTTTTACTAATTCATGGGGTTGTGTCTCAGAAAAAATAAATTTGTCTGCGCACTTTCGCAAAGAGACAATATGTTTATTTTTTCCCTTCATTGTATTATTCTTAAAAACGTACTTACTTGATAAAATTAAAAATGCGAGGTACCAGTGAATTCTGAACAGACTGAAAAATATACAGCCTGCGAGCGCTGTGGCAAAAAAATTTTGGAAAAATGCGCAATCGAAGATTCCGGTAAAGTTTTATGTGGAGATTGCGTGGTTTTAAACACCGACAAAGAAGTGAAACATGCTGAAAAAATTGTCAAGCAGCAGCGCAAAGAAGAATATCAGCTAGAACACAAACGTATCATAAAAAAACAACGTCAAAGAGCCGCTTATGTTTTTGTAACGTGCCTTGCAATCTTTGGTTGCGTACAAATTTTTAACTATATGAATCGTCCCGAACCGGTAAAAAGTGTTCATATTGACTTAAAAAAAAATCAGGAAACAATGAGGTCTTTGATTGTATTTGCTATTGATTCATATCAAACCGACCACAAAGGAGCAGCACCTGATTCACTTGAAATGCTGATTCCAAATTATATCTCGGAAAAGCTGCAGCCATTCCTGGATAATTTTACATATAAAAGAAATGGGAATACAACGTTCACAATTGAAGATAAAAATGAGTAAATTCCAAAAAGAGAATTTAAAAATGACCCAAACACACACACATGAATCCGGTTATACATTAATCGAGTTATTAACTGTTATCACGATCATTGGGATTCTCTCCACCATCGCCATTCCACACTATATTGCGCATCGTGACAAAGCTAAAATGGCCACAGTTTACTCAACGCTTCACCAAATACGTCTAGTCCAGGAAGTCTACAAGACAAGTTATCAGACCTATTTCAGCTTGGGTGATACCGTCATAACCCATGCCGACTCACCGGTTGAAGTCACTGGTACCGATTTAGAACTTTACATACCGAATGGCCAAGCCTACCAAATTCAAACGCCCATAGGATTGGAAGAGAATGCTTATACCGTAAAGATAAAAACAAATTTTGATCGGAATATGGACGGAATTGATGATTTATATCTTTTTGAATCGGACAAAACAGCTTTTCCTCTTTATCCGACCTCATTCTAATTTTTGACACTCAGGACAATAAAATGTTGAGCGTTGGCCGATGCGACAACGCTCGATCATTGTTCCACAGATTAAACACGGCTGCTCATCACGACCATAGACATATAGCTTCTGCTGAAAATATCCCGGCTGCCCGTGTCCATTGACAAAATCCTGCAGCGTTGTCCCACCCGCCTTGATTGCTTCGGCCAAAACTTTTTTAATCTTATCGACCAGAATCACACACTGTTGATCCGTGAGCTCTCCTGACGTTTTTTTCGGGGCCATGCCACTGAGAAACAGGGACTCGTTCGCATAAATATTGCCCACACCAACAACAACCCTGTTCTCCATCAACAAAGATTTGATCGCGATTCTTCGGCCACGACTTTTTTCAAAAAGCCATTGGCCATCAAAGTCGTCAGACAAAGGTTCCGGTCCAAGGTGCGCCAATAAACGATGCTGTTCCACAGGGGGCGGAGCAAGAACAATCAGACCGAAACGGCGTGGATCATGAAAACGTAAACAGCCACCAGAAAAAACGATATCAACATGATCATGCTTTTGCGGTGTCTGACCATCAGAAACCCAGCGCAGACTGCCACTCATCCCCAAATGGAGGATGACCACTTGCGGCCCAATGTCCATTAAAAGATATTTGGCTCGCCGTCTAAGAGAAACAACCGTTTCCCCAGACAGAACATCAGCCAATTCCATCGGCACCGGATAGCGCAGGCGTGACTCATAAACACGCACATCAACAATCTGCTGGCCAACGACAAGATCGTGTAATCCAGCACACACAGTTTCCACTTCCGGCAACTCTGGCATTACTTTAGATCACTCCTAATTGTTGGATAAAGACAATAGCCACGGCAACCGGTGCAACAAAACGGATCAGGATAGACCATAGCGGGTATATCCAGGATTGAGCGCAGCAAAGACTTTGACGACATTGAGAGGACGAGCGTTTCAGGAACCAACCACTGTACACCGCCACAGCCATCCCCCCCAATGGCAACATATAAGAGGTGATCAGCTTGTCACAAAGATCAAAAAACGTCAGTGACCCGAAAAATGTCACATCGTGCCACAGGTTGAATGAAAACAACGACGGTAACCCCAGCAAAAACGCACCCAAGGAGAGCAGTGTCGTGGACTTAAAACGTGACCACTGTTTCTCATCGACCAGCCAGGCAACAGAGACCTCCAGCATGGAAATTGACGAAGACAGCGCTGCAAAAGCCAATAATAAAAAGAAGACAACAGCCAGCAACCAACCCATGGGTGCCGAGGAGAAGACAATGGGAATGGTCTGAAAAACCAGCCCTGGCCCGGCACCAGGATCAAGACCCGCTGAAAAAACCACCGGGAAAATGGCCATACCAGCCAGCAACGCCACCATGGTATCCAGTGCTGAAACTTTTATCGCCATACTGAACAGATCGGCCTGGCGATCCAGATAGGAGCCATAAGTGATCATCACACCAGCACCCAGAGATAAGGTAAAGAAGGAATGGCCAACTGCCGCAAGTAGACTTTGAGGGGTCAACAAAGAGAAATCCGCAGAAAACAGAAACTGGGCCGCACGCCCTGCTCCACCGGAAAACAGGCCATGAACAAACAGATACAGCAGCAATAGAAACAACAACGGCATAAGAATTTTGCTCCAGCGCTCAATACCATGCTGAATGCCACACGAAACGATGGCCGCAGTGGCCATCAGAAAACAGGCCTGCCAGAATATCATCTGGCCTGGAGACGAAAGAAGGTCACTGAACAGAGCGCTGATTTGTTCCGGGGATGCGTGCTGCAACGTTCCGGCTGCAGATTTCACAACATAATCAAAACACCAACCCGCAACGACAGCGTAAAAGGACAACAGGATAAATGCGGCGATGACACTGGTCCCGCCCACCAGGCACCACGGGCTGTTTTTACCAGCAAGGCGGGCAAAAGAGCCAATGGCATCCTTCCCACCTTCCCGACCGAGAAGAAACTCCGCCATCATGATTGGAATACCGACCAGGAGGATCGAAACCAGATAAACCAGAACAAAAGCCCCACCACCATTTTGTCCGGCAACATAAGGAAACTTCCAGATGTTGCCCAACCCGATGGAACTGCCCGAGGCCGCGAGAATAAAACCGAGACGGGAGGCCCATTGGCTTCGTTGAGTCATGGTGTTTCCTCCATTGAATGGGGTGCCAGGTTCAGCAGAAAATGTTACGAGTGCAACAATGTCTTGAGGAACTGCCGGTTAAAAACAGATTCCCTGTTCAAGCATCTTGTCACAGGTCATTTCGTCAAGTCCGCCACTGAATTCGCGGCGTTCCAAACGGTGGCTCTGCAGATAATACCATTGCCCGCGACAACGGTGAAATTCAGACAATTCGAAATATTGCTGCTGCTGCCCCTGATAGTCGACGGTCAACAAAAACAACACTTGAGCCACACTCTCATCAACATCGCGCTCAGTCAAAATCTGACAGGAGCGAATCCGATAATCATCATTAAGGGTTGATTGGCCATATTGAATATACGCGACACGCGATGGGAATTGCAGGCGGAAATTGGAATCAGGGTGATAGGTGTCGAAAATAAACCCGAAATCGTTGTGAGAAAACGCTTCAACGCGTTTAGTAACAAGTTCAGGCGGACTCGTTTCGCTCAATCGGGTGGTCGTTATCCCATTATTAAGACAACATTTTTTATATTTTTGACCACTGCCACAAGGGCATGGCGCATTACGCTCAACAGACATGACACCCTATCGTTTCAAACGCGGATCAAGGGCATCACGCAACCCTTCCCCCAACAAATTGTAACCAAGCACGGTAATCAGAACCGCCACACCGGGAAAAAAAGACAACCACCAGGCCGTTCCCAACGTCTGCTTACCGGCAATCAGCATATTGCCCCACGATGGGGTCGGTGGTTGTACACCAATGCCGAGGAACGATAAGGCACTCTCGGTCAGGATGGCTCCGGCCACTCCTAAAGCCGCTGAAACCAGCACTGGCGATAAGGCATTCGGCAAAATATGCCGGAAAATAATGCGTCGATCACTGGCACCGAGAGAACGGATGGCCAACACAAAATCGCGGTGACGTAACGACATGAATTCAGCACGCACCAGGCGGGCAACCCCCATCCATCCGGTCAGGCCGATGATGACCATGATATTCCAGATCGACGGCTCGAGAAAAGCGATTACCACCAGGATGAGAAAAAACGACGGGAAACACAACATGATATCGACGAAACGCATCACCAGAGTGTCAATCCAACCACCGTAATAACCTGCCACAGCACCGAGAAAAATGCCGATCACCGTGGCAATGCCGACGGCAACAAAGCCAACCAACAACGAAATGCGTGCGCCATAAGCGATGCGCGAAAAGACATCGCGGCCAAGATCATCTGTCCCCAGCCAGGCATCAAAACCTGGAGACTGGAGCTGGCGGGAGATGTCAACAGCTCCGGGATCCTTGCAGATCAATGGTGCAACGATGGCTAAAACAAACATGGCCAGAACCATTGCAGCTCCGGCCATGGCCATTTTATTTGCAGCGATCAAACGCCAGGTTGACACGGTGCGTTCGTCAGTCATGAAAGATCAACTCCGCTGAATCATTTTCGTCAGCAATTGGTGCCCTTCCTGCACATAAACACCACTCTGTTTGGCAGCCTTTTCATTGTAACAACGCCCACCGGATCCCGCCAGCGACCCGTCAGACGCATACAAAATATACGGCACCGGATCCGGCGTATGGGTGCGCAATTCGACTGGGGTCGGATGATCCGGTAACACCAGCATACGAAAATCGCCTAATTGCTCGGCCTGATTAATGATCGTGCCGACCACCAGTTCATCAAAAAGTTCGATGGCCCTGATTTTTTCCTCTAAATCGCCGGAATGCCCGGCTTCATCCGGTGCTTCGACATGAAGATAAACAAAGTCGTGGCGTTGCAATGCGTCAAGAGCGGCTTGCGCTTTGCCCTGATAATTGGTGTCGATGTAACCTGTGGCACCCGGCACATCAATAATTTCCAGACCAGCATAAATACCGATCCCTTTGATCAGGTCAACAGCAGAGATCACTGCACCGCTCAGCCCAAATTTAACCTGATAGGTCTCCATTTGCGGGGCTTTGCCGTGGCCCCACAACCAGATGGAATTGGCTGGCGCTTTGCCGTCGCGGGTCCGTTGTACATTCACCGGGTGATTACTGAGAAGCATCTGAGCTGAATTCATCAGGTGGATCAGCTCATCAGCACCATCCCCTTTAGGCATCTTATCTTCAATGCTCTGGTTGATGATGTCATGGGGCGGAACAAATTCCATCTGATCTTTACCGTTGCGCCACACCATCAAATGGCGATAAGAAACACCAGGATAAAACTCGAAGTTCTCATCACCCAACTCATCCTGAAGCGTTGCGATGATCTGACCGGATTCCTCGGTGGAAATATGTCCCGCCGCAAAATCCGCCATGTACAATTTGCCGTAATGATGCATGATATCGACCAAATTAAGGCGAAAAGCCACATCGTTCGGGCCAAGTTCAACATGCATACTTGCCGCTTCCAACGGCGAGCGTCCGGTATAACACTGTGACGGGTCGTAGCCAAACACACTGAGATTGGCCACATCGCTGCCCGGATGAAACCCATCGGGAACCGTTTCAGCCAATCCTATTTCACCCGTTGCCGCCAACTTGTCCATATTAGGCGTTGCCGCGTGCTCCAGAGGTGTTTTGCCGCCGAGAGCCTCTAACGGCTCGTCCGCCATACCGTCTCCGAGTAAAACCAGATACTTCATATACTCCTCATAATCCGTAATTACTTACGGGGATGAAATGATTGATGAACATGGCGTACATGCTCACGGGTTACATGGGTGTAAATCTGTGTTGTCGAGATGTCGACATGACCAAGCAGCATCTGCACAACCCGAAGATCCGCCCCGTTCTCCAACAGGTGGGTGGCAAACGAATGGCGCAAGGTGTGCGGTGTCACATTCTTGGTGATACCGGCCTCCAAGGCGCGGCGCTTAATCATCTTCCAGAACCCCTGCCGTGTCAACCCTTTGCCGGATCGGTTGAGAAAAACACATGGGCTCAGATTGCGCTGACGATCCAGCTCGGGACGCACCCGGGCGAGGTAGTCCCTCAACGTGTCGATGGCAATCTCTCCGATCGGGATAATGCGCTGCTTGCTTCCTTTGCCAAAGACACGCAAATAGCCACTATTCAAATGCAGATCATCCAGTTTCAATCCAACCAGCTCCGACACGCGCATGCCTGTCGCGTAAAGCAATTCGAGCATGGCAATGTCGCGGCGGGTCAACGCCTGACCATCATCGTTGATATCCAGCAGAGCATCGACATCGGCAGGACTGAGTGTATCCGGCAGTGTCTGGAGCATTTTCGGTGTCGTCAAACGCGCAACCGGATTGTTGGCCAGTTGATACTCGTCAACAGCATAGTGATGAAAACCACGCAACGCCGCAAGCAAGCGCGCCCGACTGCGCACGCCCATCCCCTGCTCTTTAAGCTCGGTAAAAAAATCCAACACATCATTCTGACGAATAGCAATCACGTCGTTGATGTGACGTTCCTCAAGAAATCCAATATAACGCTGCAAATCACGCGCATAGGATTCCAAGGTATTGGCCGACAAACCGCGTTCAATACTCAGATAGTCGAGAAAACTGTCAAGCAGGCTCAGTAGGGTCACTTAAGAACTCAGGTCCTTGATCAGGGTCTCACGCAATTCATCAAGTTTTTCGGGCTGCACAATTTTATGGCCAAAAATATCCTGAACATAAAATGTATCGCCAGCGCGATCACCTTTGGTCGAAATCTTTGATACACCGATGTAAATACCGATTTTTTTCAAGCTGTTAGCAATTTGGTACAGCAAGCCAACCCTGTCCATAGTCGTAACATCAACGACGGTATATTCGTCCGAAACCTCGTTGTCGATATCGACCCGTGGCGGAATTGTTGGCACCTGACGGGACAGATCAAGGATAG
The DNA here is from genome assembly GCF_000167355.1 of Desulfuromonas acetoxidans DSM 684. Taxonomy (NCBI): domain Bacteria; kingdom Pseudomonadati; phylum Thermodesulfobacteriota; class Desulfuromonadia; order Desulfuromonadales; family Desulfuromonadaceae; genus Desulfuromonas; species Desulfuromonas acetoxidans. The sequence goes on along the minus strand of NZ_AAEW02000005.1, from coordinate 9,392 downwards.
AGCTTTTGCGTTTTTCCACCTGCTCGTCAACATCGCCTCGACCCTGCAGGAACCAGATCAGATCTTTTTCAATGGTCGCCCATTTGCGGTCATCGTCGTAAATATTGCCATCGCGACCCACTTGAAGAATATCTACGGCAATACCACTTTTCTGGGTAAAAATCTGCGCACCAAGGATATTAACACCATTAGCAGCCATGACCCCGCTGATTTTACTGAACAAGCCGGCGATATCAACAGTGACCAGAATCACCTCGGTGTAGCTGCTCTCCCGATTATAAACAACACTCATGGCCAAAGGATCATCACCACGGCTCAAAATCAGACGCACATGCTCGGCAATCTGGAGGGAGCGATAAGTCATCAAATAGCGCGTTGAGAAATTGCGCAAACACTCCTTGAGCGCGCGTGGATCAAATTCATCTTTGAGCAATTCAACCACTTTGCGTTTGCGATTGCGGATCTTCTCAGAACGTTTCTCTTTGTAAAAATCACCCCGTTCAATAACATCGTAGGTTTTTTCGTACAACTCTTGAAGCAAAAACCCTTTCCATTCTGACCAGACATCCGGGCCAACCGCTTTAATGTCAGCAAAGGTCAGGATGTAGAGCATCTTGAGGTTTTCACTCATCTCCATGGTCTGGGCAAACTGGGCAATCATCCGTTCGTCGTGTAAATCACGTCGCTGGGAGATGTGAGCCATTTGCAGGTGTTCCATCACCAAGAACTGCAAACGCAGACTGTCTTCCTTGTTCAGTCCCAGACGGCGGGCAATGGTCGGAATCATTGCAGCGCCCTTTTCGCTGTGCTTCTGCCCTTCGCCTTTGCCGATATCATGCAGCATGACAGAGAGAATCAACAACTCCGGCTTTTCCACCTCATCGGCAACCCGAGTCAACAGCGGTTTTTTTTCCGTGTATTTACCTCGCCACAGCTTCTCAACTTCACGGATAGCGAACAGGGTATGGGTATCCACGGTGTAAATATGGTAGGCATCATGCTGCACTCGACAGTAGATCCGCTTAAACTCGGGAATGAACTGGTTGAGAAACAGCAGGTGATGCATCTGGGACAGAATTTCGTAGATACCACGCTTATAACGCAGAATGTCGAGAAACATTGAGCTCATGGCCCGTGAGCGGCGCAGACGATCATTGATCAGGTGCAGACTCTCACGAATCAATGTTTTCAACTTCAAGCTCAGCTTCAATTCCTGACGCTGAGCCAGCCAGAAGGCCTTCATCATCAGTTCGGGTTGATTGACGAACAAATCATCTTCCGTCACATTGAGCTCACCGCGTAATGCATAGAATCCATCATCGACATTGCGACGTCGCAAGTAGCCGAGGATCCGCGACTCTTCCCTATCATGATCCGATGCTCGTGAAATCATTGTCGAAGCCAGGTGTTCGACACGAGTCGCCTGAGCATAATAATCCTGCATGAACTGTTCGACGGCCAGAGCGCGCTTGCTGTCCCGATAGCCGAGGAATAACGCAATCTGTTCCTGCTGTTCAAAATGAAGCTGGTCGTTTTTACGTGACGACAAGTAATGCAATTCAGTACGAATCCGCCATAGATAATCGAGTGCCTCGAGAAATTTTTCTTCTTCGGCCTCACTCATGACCCCCTTGATTACCAAGCCACGCAGGGTATAGACCTTATATTTGATCTTTGAAACCCACAAGGCTGTGTGCAGGTCGCGCAGACCGCCCTCTCCCTCTTTAATATTCGGTTCAAGAAGATAAACGGATGAACCGTATTTTTTGATACGCTTGTCGTGCTCAGCCATTTTTTCACGAATAAAAGAGCGACTGTTGCGCCCCATAACCGCCGGCAAAACTTTCTTTTCATAATGCGCAAACAACTCTTCATCGCCGCACAAATAGCGCGAATCAAGCAATGCCGTACACGCGGTCAAATCATCTGCGGCAATATCAATACACTGTTTCTCATTGCGCACACAGTGACCGACATCAAAGGCAAGATCCCACAACAGATACAACATTCTCTCAGAGAGTTGCAGCATATAGGGTGTTTCCGGGTCCTGACAAAAGAACATCAGATCAATATCGGACAACGGATTCATTTCCGAGCGCCCATAACCACCTAACGCGATCAGGGTGCACGGTTGCTTAATGTCAAGATCCTGAATGGCAAAGCGGAAAATCCCTTCCAGCATCAGGTCGGTCATCAAGGTAATTTTTTCAACCACCTGGCGACCACTGCCTCCGGTCCGGTGATAATGCTTGATCAGCTCCTGATGAACATCGCGATATTCAATACACGCTTTAAGAAACTCAGGGCGAAATCGGTCAAAGTCCGGTTGGTCAATGTTGTCGCTGAACGCTAATAAAGAACTGTTGTCAATGGTAATCATGAGTCACTGGCTCGTTTCGCAAGGAGGTTCTGTGATTGCAAATACTGACGCACGCCATGAACGATAGCCTCAGCCGACCGTTCACGATAGGTTCGGCTGTTCAATCGTTTGGCTTCGCGTGAATGACTAATGAACGCCACTTCAACCAGAACCGAAGGCATCGTTGCCCCCAGAAGCACATGGAACGGGCCCTGACGCACGCCAAGGTCTTTGACATTCGAGTACTTACGACTCAACTGTCCCACCAGAGACGACTGTATCTCTGCTGCTAAACGGCTGGATTCATTAATTTTTGAGTTGGCCATCATATCAAACAGGATCAGTTCAAGATCACCGACCTCCTGCAAACTCATCCCGTTTTCACGAGCGGCAACCGCCATGGCCTTATCGGTCTTAGAAAAATTCAGATAAAACGTTTCGATGCCATAGGCCTTTTTGTTAACGCTGGCATTGGCATGGATAGAGATGAACAGATCCGCATCGACTTCATTGGCATACGCAGTCCGTTCCAGAAGCGGGATATAAATATCCCGATCACGAGTTAACAACACCTCGCAATGAAAGGATGATTCAAGCCGTTGCGCAAGCGTTTTGGCCAATTTCAGCACGACATCCTTTTCATACAGTTTGCCCGGTCCAATCGCACCGGGGTCTTTGCCGCCATGACCGGCATCTACCACAATCCGCAGTTTGCCATGTGTTTTAGCCGCCACATCCGGCAGATGAATTTGTGGGGTTTCATCCGCAGGCACCCGCTGCAACACCTGGGAAATCTGATCGGAACCCGAGTCACCCTTAACCGCATCAGTCGAAGTTTCAAGTTGCGGCACGTCCTCTTTCAATGTTGCTCCGACATGGTTCGCCAAATCGATTACAATGCGTGGTGGCCCAGCAAGAGTGATCACTTTGTAGCGGGTCAACTGCGCCAGGTCGAAAACGATGCGCGTGCGTTCTTCGGTTTCACCAACGCGAATACTTTTTACCAGAGTCCCACCAATTTTTTGGTTGGACGATAGAGTAGGAACGCGATTCGTTTTAAAAAGATCGATATATAACCGTGCAGAAGTGTTGTCTTTTTGACTCGGAGGCAGAGTATTGACACGATAAACCGGAATACCATCAAGGTCGAGAACCAGCCGGGTATGATCTGCATCCTGCCAATGGCGAATGGCGGAAACCACATGAGGCCCTGGAGAAACCACTGGTTGAGATGTCGTGACCTTCACAGGTACAGGTGTTGTGGACGGTGGTAATGTGGCCAACAACTCCCTGGCCCTCTTATGCATATCTCCGGAAGGATAACGTTGCAGAATCACCTGGCAGTCGTTACGCGCCGCTTGCTCGGCACCGAGCACTTCACATTGCAGACGGGCACTGAAGAGCAACGCATCATCCGCCAAAGAGCTTGAAGGATAACGACGAGCCAGACTCTGGTAGTAATCCACTGCAGCACGAGCATCTTTTTTGACCCGTGATATTTCATAGAGTTTCTCGTGGGATTGGCCCAGAAGGTAATACGCTCCGGGAGCTTTTTCGTGGTCAGGATGCTGATCAACAAAGTGTTGAAGCTGGGTGAAAACTTTATCCCAATGATGGCGATACTGCTGCTTTTGCGGTGCCCGGAGCAACTGTTGATACGCATAACGCGCATCCCGGTAATCCTGCAGAACACTGGCCTGGCTCACTGATGATACAGCGAAGAAGACAAACAACAGAATCAGAAATATACGATTCAATCTCAGCACTGGTTAACCCCTGTTGGTCTGCGCAAAGACAGCTTATAACGGCAACGATGATTGGCCGTAGTTGTTCTTTCGGTTGTTTTGGAAGACCACTAAAGCAGTTTTTTCAGTTCATCAAGCAGATTCAACGCCTCAAGTGGACTGAGTGTATTCACATCCACCTTCTGCAGTTGCTGGCGTACCGGGTCATCATCCGCATTAAACAGCGACATCTGTGGGCTCTTCACCTGGTGTGGTTGCTGCCGGCTCCGCGCCAGACGCGGCTCCCCCTGAGTCGAGAACTCGCCACCTTCAAGGTTCGCCAGAACTTCTTTGGCCCGGCCGATCACCGCATCAGGCAGACCGGCCAGCCGTGCCACCTGGATGCCGTAGGAATGACTGGCCCCACCAGCAACAATTTTACGCAAAAAGACGATCTGGTCATTCCATTCACGCACCGCAATATTGAAATTAGCGATCCGTTCGCGTGTTAATGCCAGATCAGTCAGTTCATGATAGTGGGTGGCAAACAAGGTTTTTGCAGCAACCTGATCGTTGTCATGCAAATATTCGGCCACCGCCCAGGCAATACTGACACCATCAAAGGTTGACGTGCCACGACCAATCTCATCGAGAATGATCAGACTGCGCGACGTTGCATGGTTAAGAATGTTTGCGGTCTCGCTCATCTCCACCATAAAGGTCGACTGCCCGCGCGCCAGGTTGTCACTGGCTCCAACCCGGGTAAAAATGCGGTCAACGACACCGATATGGGCAGACTTAGCCGGCACCAGACTCCCAACCTGGGCCATCAGAGTGATCAAAGCGACCTGACGCATAAAGGTTGATTTACCCGCCATGTTCGGTCCGGTAATGATCAATAATTGATCAGTTTCGGTATCAAGCTGCACATCATTGGGGATAAAACGCTCACCCAGGTTCATGCTCTCAATGACCGGATGACGTCCCTCTTCAATAGTCAGAGCCGTTCCCTGATCCATCACCGGTTGCACATAGTTGCGCTCATGCGCCACCGCAGCAAAACACACCATCACGTCTAACTGGGCCAACGCTTCCGCAGTTTGCTGAATGCGCGCTCCCTGCGCAGCAACCTGGCTGCGTATCTGCTGAAACAGCTCGTATTCAAGGGCAACCAAACGTTCTTCGGCACCAAGGACCTTATCTTCGTACTCTTTGAGCTCTGGGGTGAAATAACGCTCGGAATTCGCCAGAGTCTGTTTGCGCTCATACGACTCGGGAACCTTGCTAATCTGGGTTTTCGGCACATCGATGTAATAACCGAACACCTTATTGAAACGAACCTTTAACGTATTGATTCCGGTCTGCTCGCGCTCCTTTTTCTCCAAACCAATGATCCAGCTTTTTCCCTCACGGCTGATCAGGCGCAATTCATCAAGTTCCTCATGATAACCATCACGAATCAGGCCGCCTTCGCGCAGCACAAACGGCGGATTATCAGCAATTGACGCAGAGATTAGACGTAAAACATCATCCAGAGGGTCGATCTCACCAGCCAAGGTGGTACCCATGGTTGATTGCAACTCAGAGGCCTGGGCAATAATTGCCGGTAACTGCTCCAGAGAATGGCGCAAGGCGACCAGATCTTTGGCATTGGCACTGGCCATGGAAATGCGCGCACTGAGCCGTTCAAGATCATACACATCATCAAGACACTGGCCGAGTTCGTCACGCAACAGCGGTGCATCAACCAGTTCACTGACCAGTTCATGGCGTTGAACAATGGCTTGACAATCGATCAGAGGCTGATTAATCCACTGGCGCAGCTTGCGGCCGCCCATAGCGGTCACGGTGCGATCCAACGCGCCCAACAGTGAGCCCTGGCGCTTACCATCAATAAGGGTGGCCGTCAGTTCGAGATTGCGTCGGGTCGCTTCATCCAGAACCATAAAGTCCTGAACATGATAGGTTTTCAGGGTGCGGATATGCTCCACAGTGTTTTTCTGGGTTTCCTCCACATAATACAGTGCTGCCCCTGCGGCACAAATCGCCGCCGGTAACTGTTGGCAGCCAAACGCATCGAGGCTGTCACACTGAAAGAACCGGTAAAGACGTTGCTGAGCGTCTTCGCCTTCAAAGACCCATTCCGGCAACACGTTGACCATCCGCTCCTGAAAATGTCCGGCCAACTGATCCCGCAACACCTCTTCATCGCATTCGCACAACACAATCTCACGCGGCTGATTGCCGTCGATTTCACGACCCAAATCGGCAGGCGACTCAACCGAGGTAACGCGAAATTCCCCCGTTGAAATATCGACGATAGCAACACCGTAAGCACTGTCGCAATGCGCCAGAACCATGAGAAAATTGTTCTCATCCGGCGTCAACATGTCACTTTCGAGAACCATTCCCGGCGTGACCACTCGCACCACATCTCGTTTAACAATCCCTTTGACCGACTTTGGGTCTTCCACCTGCTCGCATACCGCAACTTTATGGCCACTGGCAACCAGTTTGGCAATATACGGTTGTGCACTGTGGTACGGCACACCACACAGCGGCACCTCGTCGTCAGAGTTTTTGTTGCGTGATGTTAACGTGATATCGAGAATCCGCGCAGCTGTGACGGCATCATCCAGAAACATTTCATAAAAGTCACCGAGGCGGAAAAACAGGATCGCATCAGGATATTGACTTTTGATTTCGAGATATTGGCGCATCATTGGCGTGGGTGTAGCCATGGGAACCTCAATAGAATTGGAGAGAAAGCAACGCAGATAGAACGACGGATGCCGAAGCAGAGAAACACTTCGGCATCCGGGTAGATTTAATCAATCAGGCGACCGATACGGTTGAATCGTGGCCAGTGTTCTTCACCGTCCCACGACCAATACTTGATGAACGCTTTGCCCTTAATCAGGTCGCGATCGACGAAGCCCCAAAAGCGGCTGTCATAAGAACGATCACGATTATCCCCCATGACAAAATATTGGCCGGGAGGAACCACCAGTTTGGGCATGAAATCACGCCGATCTTCGGGGGAAACACGGGTGCCGGGAAGAATCAACGATGATTCCTTATGCACCTCCTGGGGAAGATCGTACACCTCACCGTTGACATAAACACGCTTGTTACGCACTTCAACGGTATCACCGGGTGTGCCGACAATGCGCTTGATAAAATCACGCCGTTCCAGCCACGGCTTTTCCAGATCACCGGGAAATTCAAAGACAATCACATCGCCGCGCTGCGGGTCTGTCAGCGGCAGAACGACTTTGTCGGTGAAAGGGATCTCAGTGCCATAAATAAATTTGCACACCAGCAGATGATCACCGATCAACAACGTATCTTCCATGGAGCCGGAGGGGATTTTGAACGCCTGAACGACAAATGTGCGGATGATCAAAGCCAGGATTGCCGCAACGAGCAGAGCTTCACCATATTCGCGATACCAGGTTTTATTCTGCTTTATTTCCTCTTTAAATTCAGGCAATTTCGTCATATTTCCTACTCTTTAACTTTAAGTATGGCCAGAAAGGCCTCCTGCGGCAATTCAACACTGCCGACCTGCTTCATGCGCTTCTTGCCCTCTTTTTGCTTTTCAAGCAATTTTCGTTTACGGGAGATGTCGCCACCATAACATTTGGCCGTCACATCCTTACGCAACGCCTTGACCGTTTCACGGGCGATAATCTTACCGCCGACCGCCGCCTGAATGGCCACAACATATTGCTGACGGGGAATAAATTCCTTCATTTTGGAGACCAGCTCTCGTCCACGCGCCTGAGCCTTGTCCTGGTGAACGATCAATGACAGTGCATCCACAGTATCCCCATTAATCATCACATTCATCCGTACCAACTTGCTGGGCCGGTAATCCAACGGCTCATAATCCAACGACGCATAACCGCGGCTGATCGACTTGAGCCGATCGTAGAAATCCATGACAATCTCATTGAGCGGCAGCTCGTAGACAATCATGACACGGGTTTCCGTCAGATATTTGATCTCACGCTGAATACCGCGTTTTTCTTCGCACAGAGCCAGAATCGATCCGACAAATTCATTCGGCACATGAATCGAAGCCAGAATGAACGGCTCTTCGATTCTATCAATATATTGCACTTCGGGCAGCTTGTTAGCACTGTCGACATGAATCAATTCGTTTTTAACTGTCGTCACTTGGTAGACAACGGTCGGTGCGGTGGTGATCAGGTCAATATTAAACTCACGTTCAAGGCGTTCCTGAATGATCTCCATATGCAGCAGTCCGAGAAAACCACAACGGAAACCAAAGCCCAGCGCTACAGAATTTTCCGGCTCATAACTGATCGATGCGTCGTTGAGTTGCAACTTTTCCAGAGCATCGCGCAGCAAGTCGTACTCGCTGGTATCAATGGGATAAAGCCCGGAAAAAACCATCGGCTTGACTTCCTGGAAGCCCGGCAACGCATTATCGGCACGCTTGTGAAAGTGGGTAATCGTGTCGCCAACCTTAGCATCCTGAACTACTTTAATTCCGGCAACGACAAACCCGACCTCACCGGCTTTAAGGGAACTCTGGGGAACGGCTCCCGGAGAGAACACCCCGACCTTGAGCACTTCATAGCTGCCCTTACTGGCCATCAGGTAGATCTTATCTCCCTTTTTGATCTCACCATCAACAATCCGCACCATGACGACAACACCCTGATACGAGTCATACCAGGAATCAAAAATCAGCGCCTTCAACGGCGCATCAACATCGCCTTGAGGCGCAGGTACCTGCTGAACCACCCGCTCCAGAATATCATGAATGCCAATACCCTCTTTGGCGCTGGCAACAATGGCGTCGCTGGTGTCGAGACCGATGATGTCTTCAATCTCTTCTTTAACCCGTTCGGGTTCGGCACCAGGAAGATCCACCTTATTAAGGACAGGAAAAATCTCCAGGTCTTCATCCAAAGCCAGGTAAACATTCGCCAGAGTCTGAGCCTCAACACCCTGTGAGGCATCAACCACCAGCAGGGCACCTTCACAAGCAGTTAAAGAACGACTGACTTCATAACTGAAGTCAACGTGTCCCGGCGTGTCGATCAGGTTGAGAGTATAGTCCTCACCATTGTCTGCACGATACTTCAGACATACAGCCTGAGCCTTAATGGTGATGCCCCGCTCACGCTCCAGGTCCATCTTGTCAAGAAACTGATCGGTTTTTTCCCGATCACTGACGGTGCCGGTATCCTCAAGAAGACGGTCTGCCAGCGTTGATTTGCCATGGTCAATATGGGCAATGATGGAAAAATTGCGAATATTTTTCTGGTTCATAA